>JAGRAW010000173.1 GCA_020434415.1 Bdellovibrionales bacterium | reverse complement strand
GTCCTTCTCGACGATACTCCAGAGCGTGTTCGCCAAGATCCTCGCCTACAGGAGATATATTTCGGTACTGACGGAAAGCAGCGCAGACAAGCTCTCGAGGCGGTGTAGCAGGCGATGGATATTCTCCCTCAGCTACTTGTGAACGCGCTTATCTCCGGCAGCATTTATGCCCTCGCCAGTTCGGGACTCTCCCTGACCTACGGCTTGCTCAGAATTCTCAATTTCGCCCACGGCCATTTGATGATGGTCGGCGCATATTTCTTCTTTCTCGTCAGTGTGCAGCTTGGCTTCGGCCTTGTCGCCTCAGGGCTGTTGACAGCGTTGTTCGCTTTCGTGCTGGCTGCGCTTACTTTGCGGGTGTTCATCCTGCCTTTCTCGCGTCTCAGCTTTATGCTGACCCTGGTCACTACGCTTGCGCTATCGAACATCCTGGAAGCGCTCGTCTCGATGATTTTTGGCGTCAATGTGAAATCATTGTCAGCAGGTGCGGCCGCGCAGAGCATTGCAATCTACGACGTGTACATCACTCCGATCCAGATGCTGATTATCGGCAGCGCTTTAGTCCTCTTAGGCGGGCTCGCGTATCTGATTCATCATACGGCGCTCGGCCGTCGCATCCGCGCGCTGTCGGAGAATCCCCATGCGGCGGAGAGTCTGGGGGTAAGCCGAAGCGTGATGAGCTACATCGTGTATGCCATCGGCACCCTACTTGCCGCGTATGCGGGGATCCTGGTCGGTTACGAGACGAACATGCAGCCTACGATGGGCTCTGCCTACACGATCAAGGCTTTTGCGGCGATGATTCTCGGAGGCCTCGGCAATATCTGGGGCACTATCGCCGGGAGCTTCATCTTGGGTCTGGTGGAGAATCTAAGCATCGGCCTCGACTTCGGCGGCTACAGCATTCCAGCCGGGTATAAGGACGCCTTCGCCTTCGTCATCATCTTGGTCGTCTTGCTTTTCAGGCCGCAGGGGCTGTTTACCGCGCGGCGGCGGGAGACGTAGTCTGATGGAATACTTGATCCACCTTGCCATTCTGGTCGGCATCTACCTCATCCTGGCGCAAAGTTTCAACGTCACCTTCGGCCTCGGCGGCCTGTTCAACTTGGCGCATGTCGCGGTGTACGCAATTGGTGCTTACACCACGGCGTTACTCAGTACCGAATACAGCTACGGACCGCTGTTCTGCATCCCTGCCAGCATGCTGCTCAGTGCGCTATTTGCGCTGCTGATCGGAGCAATCTCACTCAAGCTCAGTCATGACTATTTCGCGATAGGTTCTCTCGCATTTAGCGCTGTAGTGACCGCTGTCTTGATTAACTGGAAGAGCCTCACCCGCGGCGTACTTGGTATTCCAGGAATACCGCGTCCGGATTTTCTTGGGGTGGACTACTACGACAATGCCAACTTTCTGCTGCTGGTGGGGGTCCTGGTCGTCGTAACGTACGTGGTCCTATGGCTGGTATTTCAAAGTAGCTTCTCTCGTCGGCTTCGCGCGCAGGCCGAGCACCCGCACGCCGCGCAGTCATTGGGGATCGACATCAAACGGGTAAGAAACGAGAGTTTCATGATCTCGTCCTTGTTTGCCGGGCTCGCAGGAAGCCTGTTCGCTTATTACATCAACTACATCGATCCCTCGTCCTTCGGGTTGCACGAGATGGTCTTCGTATTGAGCATTGCCATCGTCGGTAGGCCCGGCTCATTTTGGGGCGTTACTTTTGCCGCGGTCTTTTTGGTGCTGCTGCCGGAGCCCCTACGCTTTATCGAAATCAGCCCGGCAGTGTTGGGTCCGATGCGTCAACTGCTCTATGCGCTGATTCTGTTCGCCGTTGTTTGGTGGAAGCGCGAGACGCTTTTCCCCTCCCAGCGAGTTGTGTAAAGGGGCCTTATCCAACGGGGGCTCGCGCACGCGGGCGACTACACGAAGCAGCATCATACCCCGCAGTTACAAAAGGAGAGGGAACGGTCCTGTGCTGCTAGAGCAGCGGATAACCGTTCAAAAACCCGATGTCGGCCTCTCCGTTCGTTAACCCGCCCAATCTAGTCAGTGCGGCAGTTGCACGTAGTTGGACTCGGCACAGGCTCCCAGTTGGTTCGCTCGCGTTTTGACAACGCCTTCCAACAGGTTCGACAGGCAAATGCTCCGGGCTCCTGACGTTTCCGATACGACACCATGACCAAGTACAACCTTCCGTCGTAGTTGTGCAGTCTGCACCACCGCTGTGGAGTCAATAGACGACGCAAACAGCGGCGACAGATGGGGCGGCTGCAGACGGGGCAATTTCGCCCCAGCATCGCGGATCGGCCGCAACCGGGGCAGCATTCTCGCAAGGTCTGAGCAGACGTACGGGTAATTTCCTTCCTCTCGGCCATCAAGGGACCTCCTTAACACTTCACGGACATGAACCTAAACAGACGCGTTCCCATTGCTGCGGAAGGGGCCGCAGTGGGGAAATACGGATAGGGCTCGTCTATTCGGATTGAACAGAGAAAGAACGCTGCGCCAAAAAGGCGACAGCAGACATTGCCGTCGCGCTTGCCGTTAGACAAGCTTCAGAACCTCCTTGATTGCAGCTTCAAGGTGCTCCCTGCGGATCATACGGAACGGCTGATCCCGGCGGATCTCCGGAGGTAGCCGCCTGAATAGCCGCGGGTCGGTAGAGTAGAAGGAGTATGCCGAACGTCGGTTCTCGAAATGGAGCAGGACCTTCGCACCGAGGGCTTCTGCTATCAGCGGGACATGGTGATGGACCAGCGCTGCATCGACGACGTACACTGATGTTCCGTATCGGACCGCCTTCTCCTGCACCAATGCAATGCCGGCGTCGATCCGTTGCTGTCGTTCATCAAGCCATCGCTGGACAGTCTCGTCCGGCGACTGTGACGATTGGAGCAAGGTAATCAGATATGCTGCGCGTTCCGTGCGCCTTTTTCCGAATACTTCGGCCAAGCTGTCTCGAATCCATGCAATCCAGGAGCCGAGCGGTCGCCCCAGATTTTCCGAGAGAACTTCGACCGCTTTGCGGTAGTACCAATTTCGAGGGCTTGCTAACAATGAGTGGGAGAAGCGTTCGACAAAGGGCCGCGGACCGCGCTGTACGCTGATCTGATCAAGAGTCTCAATCTCTTCAGCGTCCAGATAGGAACAAAAAGCTGTGAGACGATAGCCCTGGTCGATCAGAGCCTGCAGCCTCACGGTCGAGCCTTCTAGCAAGTCATCCGCCGAGAAATCCACAAGGGAGAAACCCAGGAAACACACTTCGCAAGGTGTCCCCTCGGCTATTTCGAAGTTCAGCACGGAGTCCGTTACAATGACCTCAGGAACGAGCTCATCCTCCCGGAAAAAGCGACTAACCACAGCACCCAAGACAACACCTTCCGCATTGTCCTGACAGACAAGCACGATTCTCATCGTAGTACCTTTCGTAAAACAGGAATGTCTGCTCTCAAAGAACTACAGGAAGGCTATGCGGGAATAGTGGCAGAGTCAAGGTTGCCCTCCCTTAGCTCCGCTGCGTCAGGTCTCCGTCGGAATGCGTAACTTGCTTGACTGACTGCAAAACAGAGCTGCGGGAGGAGGCAGTCTCTGGTATTTGGCTGTTTTTTGGTGTAGGTTTCCCTATGTTCCTTTCCCTAGCGTGAGCGCGCCCCAGGGGGGTCGCTCCACTGCCCGCGACTGTCGGGCAGGCTAACCCCATCGCGGTAGTCGGGTCTTAGAGGTTCTCTCCCACTGATGAGCGGTGCGGACGTTCGACCCCTTGTGGGCCGGACGTTCGCACCTTCAATCATTTAGGAGAAAAAAAATGGCTCGCAAAGTGCGCGGCAACGCCCGCAACCAACGGACGCTCGAGGGATTGGATTGGGTCTTCTGGGGAACGCTATCGCTCTTTGTCGTTACGGCGATTGCAGCAATGGCTCTCTGGCCGACTCAAGGTCAAGCACCGGTTGCACGCCGGATGCCGCCACCGGCTGAGGAGTCTCCGCCCACGGTCTATACCAAATCGTATCTGGAAACCGGTCTTCCGGATGACGATGAAGCGGCGCGGCAAAGGATTGCAACTGAGTACTTCGCTCGCGGCGGCTACACCGTCTATGAGAAGGAATCGGACGTTCCTTTCATGAAGGTAATGGTTCCCGACCAAATGTTTCCGGCGGCTACCTACCAACATATCGCAATGGCGATCCAGACGATCGGTGCCCTGATGGGTGAGCAGGATCCGGCCTTCATCGTGCTTCGCGATTGGATGGTCAAAAAAGAGGATCGACTGATTAAGGAGATTGTCCCGCTCACTCACCAGTACGGTATCGGGCAGGGAGAAAACGTCTTCTTCGTTGATGCATTCTGGTTTCCGGACACGGGTCTGTTGTATCTTGCTGAGTGGATGCAACAGCATTTTATGCTCATCACGAGCACCCTGTATCAAGAGGCTCTTCACGCCACCCAAATGCAGGGGCTAACCGCTGCGGAGCGGCTTCAGCGGCTCAACGAATTCGAGCTTGAAGCGCATGCGCAGCAGCTCGAGTTCAACCGCAAGCTGCTCGACTTTATCGCGTCCTCCGAAGCAGATGAAGCGCGGCGATGGCGGCTCGAGGTCGAGGTAATAAACCGGAACCTCGAAGATAGTATCCGTCGTTATCAGGCCAATCGAATCGAGCGCGAAGGCATTGCTGTTCCACGCTCCAAGTAAACTGGCGCTGCCGCCGGGTTTTGAATGTAAGGATTACATCGGACCCGGCGACTGCGGCCACCGTTCCTTGGAGCGAGGTGTCGCGCTTTGTTTTGGACCGGGCGCCACTTTTCCACTTCTTAGGGGCGTTCCCGGTCAGCGCGGTCAAGGTGCTCCGCAGATTGTTAAAAACACTAATGAACGGCGACAGCCCACGGATGGTCAGAAGAACCCTGTAGTGCGCAAGCGGCACGAGGCGCCGGAGCCCCGGTTCGTGCCGTCAGCAATGGCCTGCCTTTTCGCGGTCGGATGCTAGAAGGAAAATTGGCCGAGCAAGGTCCGGGCAAGATACGGTGCGAACGGAACGACTTGCGCAAAGGTTCCGTCGGCTAGCGCGTGGGATGGGTAGGTGTCGGTGGTGAAGATTCCTTTTAAGTACCCGTTCGCCTGCACCTTTTCGATAGCACCGGGAGCGAAGTCAGGATGCATCGCAACCAACCACACTTCTCGCGCGCCGGCCTCAAGATAGGCCTTCGCGGCACCTTCTGCCGAGCCCAGGGTTCGAGCCATGTCGTCGACCATGATTGCGACTCGGTCCCGGACGTCGCCGTTGACAGAGCCCACGACTCTCGTTTCACTGCCCGAAATTCGCTCCTTGTCGACCAGCGCACACGGAAGACCAAGCTGCTCCGCAATAGCTAAGACCGCCTGAGAGCGTCCGTCGTCGACTGAGCAAATGACCTTGTCTGCTGCAGTTCCGCCAATCTGATGCTCGATAATCTGAGCAAAGAGGGGTTCAGCATGAATGACCTCTGCGCGAATCTGCGTATCGTCGAAGTATAAAGGCAGGGACTCAGTGTGAGGTTCCACCAAGAATACACGGTTGCCGCGCTGCGCCGTCGGTAAAGCCGACAGCGCCCGAGCGAGACCTTTTGCAATTACGATATGCCCCGCCGCACTCCGATCTTTGCGCTCCTGGGTCGAGTAACGATAGAAGGGAATGAGTATGTTCAACCGCCCTGCGATTTGGGCCAGCTCCCCGGCGTAGAGCAAGAGGTCGAAGAAATCCTCCTTTTCCGTTCCCCCGATTAGCACTACTTCAGCGTCGCGCGCCTCATCGAAGTCGGTTACTTCCAGCCGGACCTCGCCGTTCGGAAAGCTGCTGTTGTGCAGGATGCCCTGGATGAACCGCTCGGGGGCGGCTTTCTCTAGAGCCCTTGCCAAATACTCGAACCGTGCAGTCGCATACACTCTGGTTGCAGACATCGTTCCGCTCCTTTTGTAAAACCATTCACCAATACACGTTGGCCGTCAAAAAGGGGAGGGGGCTGTACCGAGAACCTTTGCAGGTCCGCCACATCGGTGTGGGGCTATTTGGACGACAACCCCCTCGAACGCTCAGGCACGAAGCGCCTCGTCCATGTAGGCTTCCTGTAGACGGCGAAGTTCAGGTGCGAACGTATCGCCTGGATCGGCAACGTGCTCGTTCCAGGTGTTCTGCGCTCTGTCACGAACGGCGTCGAAGCTGTCGCTCCAAACCTGGAGGGGCTTTCGTCGGCCGTCATACAGGACGCGGTAATCACCGATAGCGCCGTCTTTTAGCGCGGCGACCGAGATCGGTCGTAGACGCGGGCGTCCATCTCGAGCAGCTAGATCGATTGCGACCGGTCCGGGAATGCTTCGCTTGAAGCGGCTCTCCGAACCCTTCATCACCATTCGATAGCCCAGCTCCTCCCGCACGTCATCGACCGCCGTGTCAAACGCTGCAAGTGGAACATCGTCCGTCTCTCCGTAGGGGAGCTGACCGACCATTGCGGTCTTCAACGCCGACTCCAGGTCGCTGCGGACGGCACGGTGGTTATACTCGCCCATGCCGAAAGCCACATTGAGCGGGGAGAACCCCGCCCGAATGACAGCCGGCAGCAGCTCCTCGAAGATCTTCCTGTCGGAGACTCCGTCGCCCTGGATGATGCCGGCGCCGTTGAGGATCCGCAGACCATCCACGGTGCGACTACCGAATGCGGCATCGAAGATGCGTAGACCATCGACGACGCAAGCTACCGGGTCCCCCGAGTCGGGTCGTCCGACCAGGAAACCACCCGCCGCCTGGATAGCCTGTGCGTGCTGTCCGAGCATCTTCATACAGCGCAAGTAGTCGTAGCTATCTGCGACGAATGCGAAGATGCCGCCTTTGAACCGCTCCACTGCATGCCGCACTGCCTGTCGTTCCCGCTTCCACGGGGTGACCGTGCGATGCGCTGCCGCGATAATCGAATTCGCTCCGAACTTTCGACCGCCGTTCAGATACTGAGAAGCCGCGTATGCCGCGTCGACGGTGTCGGTGCCAAGCCAATTGATCAAGTGGGCGATGCCGGTAATCTGCGAGGCTGCTCCGCCACGACGGCCGAAGTCATGAAACTTCGTATCGAGCATGAACTCCTCATCCTGCATCGATGGATGATGCGTCCGATACACCGAGAGAAAGCGTTCCTTGCGCTTCCGACCGCGTGTGGCAACCACCGAGCTCGCCCATAAGTAGGGCAACAAGGTGGATTCAAGCCACCCGACCGTTTCACCCATCCCGGGCTCATCCGTCCACAGCATGAGCTGCGGTTCGCCCACGTAGTGCGTCTGCCCATCCGGAAGCGCCATCACGCACACCGGCCAGCGTCCGTCGAACTCCTCCACAATTCGCACGAACATCTCCCGCGGATACGGATACGGTGTTCGATAGCTGGGAGCCGTCGCCGTTGCATGGAAATCGTCGAGGAACCAATCGGCTCGTTCGATGTCTTCCTCTGTGATGCGACTGTTCAACAACTCTAGCTGTACAAACGGTAGCACGCCCGCGCTTACGATGCGGTGGTCGTCGCCCTCGCCTGTGCCGTAATGGAGCGGACTGCGAAACGTGGCCTGCGAAAGCTCGAAGTGCTCCATGCCCGGAGGGATTTGCAGGAAGTGACCGAGCTGATAGGCATCGACTTCGAGAATCGACGGAACGTTGAAGCTCTTCATCTGAGTGCTCCTTTTAAAAACGGTATGTCTGAAGGTGATCCCCTTGACCACGTGCAGACTGACCTGAAAACCTTTCTGTACAGTACCCTGATGCCGTGACCGCCTCTCGGACGTCGAGTCACGTGTAGCAAGGCGCTGATGGTTGCTGCTGCGGCGAAGACGCCGCAGCAGCGCGAGCGATCCTGAAACCCTTACCCTGCAATTCCGGACGCAGTTCGCACTGCGGTCGAGGAAAAGCGGTGAAGAAACTCCGGTGCCTCGTCAAACAAATCCTGAAACAGACTGGGCACATCCGCTCTCGTACGCAAACGTCCGAATGAATCGAGACGCGAAAATAGCAGAAAGCGAACGCCGCTTTGTTTGAGCCGCGTGTAGGCCCCGATCGGGCCTCCGAAAGCTTCGCAGTAGTGCGGCAAGAAGATCCGCGTCGCGGTGTCGGCACCCAAGGCGAAGGAGCAATGAAACGCCTCTGCCATGGTGACAAATGCCGGCATGTCGGACACGACCAGCACCGGCCAGCGACCGAGAAAGGCCCCGGCCCGTCGCAGCGTTTCCTCCCGAGTCA
>JAGRAW010000172.1 GCA_020434415.1 Bdellovibrionales bacterium | reverse complement strand
TCGCGAGCGTGTTCATTATGTCTTCGGACGCTTCCTGCCAGGAGATGCTTTTGTAGCCCATCCGACCTTCGATGGCCGCAGCCATTTCTCGGGCAGCATACGGGTCGGGCAATTTTACGATTACCGCATTCGCTCGCCGCGGTCGGTTGAGCAGCGCCTGCACGCGTTTGAGAGTGACAAAGGTCTGCACCTCGTCGTAGGCAGCACGGCCCGTCCGAAAGATACCGACAATCTTGAACGCGCGATTCTGGCCGGTAGTTGCGGATACCGTGACATTGTCACCGAGCGACAGCGAGAGCTTAGCTGCGAGCTCGGCGCCGATAATGATACCGTCGGGGTAGCCGATGAGCTCGTCGATCGTGCCTTCAATCATATAGGCTTCGATGGTCGTGACCCCTTTGATCTGTTCCGGGATCATTCCATTGAGCGTCACGCCAAAATCTTTCCCGGCGAAGCTGACCAGCGCCTGTCCGAGGAGTACCGGAGAGGCGCGCACGCCTTGAAATTGCTGCAAGTAGGCGAGAATCTCTTCGTAGTTTCGAATCCCCCGGGTTTCGGTCATCGGGCGCACATTGCTCAGTTCGACGGCGCCATCAGGGAAGCGCTCAACCACCGCCTGGGGACGGGGTGCACGAAATTCGTCGACGATATTTATGTGAGGAGAGTTATCAACGAGTCGCCGGATAAAATCTTTTTCCGAACCCTGCATCAATGATGATATGGCCAGGAAGAAAGCTACGCCGAGGATGATGCCCAGGAGCGAGACGATGCTCTGGCGTTTTCTATCGAGAAGCTGCTTGAGCGCAATCGACAGTAAGAGGTTCATGGCTACTTCGAACTACGGTTCGGAGTGACGACGACGCCCTCTTCGAACTCCGAAACCGGCTGGGTAACGACCAGCGCGTCCATTTTCAGCCCGGATAGAATCTCGGTTCGTTCAGTGCCGCGTGCGCCGACGGTGACTTCTTGGCGATGGAGCTTGCCGTCAATTACTGTCCAAACCGCGTCGCGCAAGACGGCTGAGCTCGGCACGAGCATGGCGTCTTCGGTCTTTCGAAGAATGATATTGTTCTCGGCGGTCATACCGATCATTAATGGCGTTTCTTCATCGAGCGAAATACGGACACGATAGCTTCTGGCGACCGGATCGCCTTTGGGAGTCACCTGCTGAACGGTCCCATCGAATGTTCGGCCCGGAAACGCGTCGGCGCGGATCAGCACCGGCTGCCCGGCTTCTACCCGGGCAATGTCCTCCTCATCAACTTCGGCCGTTACTCGAAGGGGCGCACAACAGACGAGCCAGAAGACGGGTTGATTCGCAGGAATTAGCTCGCCGATTTCCCCGTCGCGCCGGATGATGTCACCCGATGACGGTGCGTACAGCGTCATGTAATCGACCTGCGCTTGGGCAGCTTTACGGGCGGCGGTGGCCGCAGTGAGTTCAGCGCGAGCCCGTTCGAAAGCTTCGCGTGGAGTCGCCCGCTTCTCCAACAACAGCTTCTGGCGTTCGAACTCCTCTTGCGCGAAGCCTTCCCTCGCTTTGAGTTCGCTGACCGTCTGTTCCAGATCCTCGGCTTCAAGTCTGGCCAGCACTTGCCCCTCCTTGACCGAATCTCCTTCGTCGGCCTCGAGCGCAAGGAGGCGGCCCGAAGTCCGCGGCGCAATCGGCAACATGATCGTCCCTTCCACGGTGCCGGTCGCGTACACTGCCTCTACGGCGGGACCACGCACGGGCTGGGTGACGGCCACCTGTTGCGGGCTGAGCAGTGAACGCACGAACCAGCCGATCCCGAGGACGAGCGATCCGCCTACCAGGAACATTCCGAGTCGTTTCATATCAACTGCGCTGCGCTCATTGAAGGCTGCCCCCAAAGTGGACTAGGCGAGTAGCTCAAGAATTCGTCCCACAGTCGCCAAACCAAGCCGAAAGCGATCCACGCCGAAGTGTTCGTTTGGTGCATGTAGCCGATCAGTCGGCAGAGCGTATCCGATTAGAGCGACTTCGGCGCCGGCGGCCTCCGCGAGGGACGCCGTGATCGGAATTGTGCCACCCGTCAAGATATAGAGGCAGGGAATGCCGCAAACGTCAGTGATGGCGTTTGCCGAAGCTTGCACTATCTTGCCGTTTGGCGTCGTGCGAAGTGCTTTCCCTCCATGTCCGACATCGACGTGTACTTCGATGCCCTCCGGCGCTACCGATTGAAGAAAGTCCGCTACCGACTTGCCGATTATTTCGGGATCCTGCTCGGGCACCAATCTGCAGGAAATTTTGGCGGTAGCGACGGCAGGGATGACGGTCTTGAAGCCGTCGCCCGTATACCCGCCGCTAATGCCGTTGATTTCGAACGTCGGTCGTAGCCAGGCGGATTCCAACGGCCGATAGCGCTGCTCTCCTCCTGCCGTGCTGGCACCGAAAGTGGTGCTATAATCAGCTTCATCGAAGTCGAAATCTATTTTGCTTCGTTCTTCTTCCGTCAGCTCCACGACACCGTCATAGAAGCCCGGAATCGTGATAGTGCCGCTTGCATCGCGAGCGCTGCTCAACATCTGAACCAGCGCGTGAATCGGATTGATGGCAATGCCGCCGTGAATCCCTGAGTGCAAGTCCGTATTCGAGCCCATCACGCGAACGGTTAGCTGGGTCAGGCCACGGTAGCCGATAGTGACGGACGGACGTTCCAGGCGCTCGATACCGGAGTCGACTACCAAGAGGTAGTCTGCCTTGAGCTGTTTCGAGCGCTCATCGAGAATTTCAGAAACTCCCTTGCTCCCGGTTTCCTCTTCACCCTCCAGGAAGAGCTTGACGTTGACCGGCAACTTTCCGTCGCGCTCAAGCAGGGCTCTCAGCGCCTGAATCACGTAAAAGCACTGACCCTTGTTGTCGACAGCACCTCTCGCGTAGATCTGTCCGGCACGAATGACCGGCTCAAACGGTGGAGAATCCCAGAGGTCCAGCGGGTCAACCGGTTGGACATCATAGTGACCGTATAACAGAACTGTCGGCTTATCCGGACCGGCATCGAGCCACTCGGCATAGACGACCGGATGCACTGCCGTCGGCCATAGTTCGGCGGTGAGTCCGCTCTGTCGGCAGTACTTGCAGACCCAATCCGCGCATGCGGCCACCTCGCTGCGATAGACCGGATCTGTGCTGATGCTAGGAAAGCGAAGGAACGTAAAAAGGTCGTCGAGGATGCTATCGCGCTTCTCGTCGAAGAATCGAAGTAGCGAGGAAGCGCTTTCTGAAGTCGAAGACATGATCAATCCATCCTAGTTTGTAGCTAATGAAGGTCGCTGCCTGCACGATACCGTGAGCTACGGCGAGCATCGCCAGCGAACGATTATATGAGAACATTGCTGCATAAAGCGAACATTCGATGCCGCGTATGCAGGGTGTGAGATACAGTGCCCGTCTGTGGACATAGCATGCCGTCACGAAAATATAATGCGTAATATAGGCAAAGGGTCCGCTGAGCTTGCTCAGCGCGGTAAAGAGAAAGCCTCGAAAAAGGAGCTCCTCTCCCGCGCCGGCGGTAATTGCGGCACCGAGGATGCCAAAGCCGTTTAGGTTCACCAGGGCGCTCCGCTCAAGATCATACTCTCGGCGAAACCGGTCAGGAAAGACAAAGACAGCCGATAGCGTGAGCAGTGCAGACACTCCGCAAATCAGCACCCCGCCAATACTGCCCTTGAGCAGCAGCTCCGGACTTAGGCGGAGGCGAGGACTGTAGTCGACAATGAAGCTCATGAGAAAGGCGACCAGCGCACATGCTGCCAGCAGCACCATCTGACGTTCGAGCGTGGTCTTAAGTCGAAATAGCATTGGACGTTGTCCCAAAAAATCCGAACGAAACAGCCCCGACTTTCTAACTTCTAGTGCGCGAGACGCCCCAGAGCTTTTAATCCCTACACCCGATAACTCAGGCCCGGGATAAAGGTAGGCACCCCTCTCTTTTTGGTACCATTGGACACCTTCTAATCAGTCTTCCTTCACTGTCCCGGGATAGCGTAAGAGCAACTCGTCGATTGCCTGCCGATAGGCGTCGGTCTTGAACCCTGCATCAAGGCGGCTAAAGAATTCCCCTACGGTAACCCACTCGGCACAATCGAACTCCGGCTCTTCGGTTTCCAAGCAGATTTCTGCCTGCGGCCGTAACCGAACGAGGAAATAGCTCTGCTCCTGGCCATGATAGCCGCGATAGTAAAGATGCTCGGGCCAGTCGTAGCGAATCGGCTCTTCCAAGCGCCCAATGATGTCAACGAGATCCGTGCCGATTTCTTCCCTGAGCTCCCGATACATCGCCGCTTCCTCGGTCTCACCTTCTTCAATGCCACCCTGGGGAAGCTGCCATGTGTGGAAGCGATCCGAGCGTCTGCAGGCGAGCAGGTGACCCTCTGTATTGAGGACCACAATCGCGACGTTTCGGCGGAAAAGCTTTGTGCACGTCATGGCTGTTCGTCGGCAGCTATCGCAACTAACTCGAGCACATGAGGGTCGGTCGGCCATTCCGCGGCAAGGCTAGCCAGTATCGTTTGCGCTTCGTTAAGTCGTCGAAGCAACAATAGCGATTCCGTGTACTCCAGTGCGGGGAAGGGCCCCGCTGCTTTCGTCAGCTCGAAGACGTCGTAGCCGAGATATTCCCGAAAGGATTCAAGCGAGGCCTCCGGTGTGCCGGTTCGTCGAAGGATCTCTGCCAGTAAGGTGACGACGAAAATCTTGTCCTGGGGTTTGTCGATTCGGTTTGGATCGCTCAGCACGGTTCGAAGAAGACGGATCGCATCGTCTTCTCGGCCGGCCCGCGCCAGCGCTCGGCCGTAGCCCAGCACCACTTTTGCGTTGCCGGGCTCGATTACCAATGCACGCTCGAACTGCTCTTCGCTTTCGGCAAACCGCTCCACCTCGATAAGCGCCTCGCCGTAATATGACAGCGTTTCTGATGTCGGTCCGGTGACGATCAGCATCATTTCGTCGAGCAGCGCGGCCAATTCCGGCCAGAGCTCGGCGCGTTCGTAGACCTTGAAGAGCTGTTTGATCGACTGTTGCAGTTCGGGGCTCTCGATCAGATAGCGGTGAGCATTGAGCAAGGCGGATTCTATATCGCCGGTCAACAGGAGGGCATCGATGTAGTTGCTAATTGCGGAAAGGTCCGACGGGAACAGGGAGAGGTGTCGGGCAGCAATTGCTTTGGCCTCTTCGTCCATCTCGAGCTCGACGAGAAAGCTCCACATGTTGCTAAGCACGTCGGGCTGATACGGGTTCTGATTCAGCGAGGCCTCACATGCTCGCAGACCCTCTTCTGGTGCTCCGATGTTGCGCAAGCAGTAGGATAAAATCGCGTTTCCGACGAGCGGGTGCAGCGGAGCGACCCCCCGAAGCGTGGTCAGCGCGCGCAGCCGTTCGCCTCGGCGAATCCAGTCGAAGACCTCCGGGAACTGGTCTCGGAATGGTTTTGCCTCACGGCTTTGGGCTGCCAGCAGCTTGTCCGGCGCCGCAAAATGGTCCAGGCGCTGCGCTTCGAAGAAATGTCGCGCGGCCTTGCCGTGATCTTCCATCACCTCGGCAAGACATCCCCGTGCGTAGTGCGCCCGTGCCGAGAACCGCCATGCTTCGGTATGCTGTTCGGCCAAGGCCTCAGCCTGGGGAAGTTCGCCGGCAAGTACCGCCGCTTCGAAAACACTTAGTGCATCACTTATCGTTCTGCGCTCTCGCAGAACCTCCAGCACCCGTGCTTGACTCTCCTCGTCGCTCAAGAGCAACAGTTGTTCGAGACCGGGAAAAGGTGCTGTTCGCTCGTCAAGCGCCGAGAGTATCGGGAGCTCGAATCCCGGAGCGATGGTCAGCTCCGCCATACTGAAAAGTCCGACCGCGTCGGCTTCCGGCAGCTCCAGAAGGTTCGCGACTATCCCATAGCAGGTAGTCAGAGGCGGGAGTGCCCTTAGGGTTTCCACCGGCTCGATGAGGCGCGCGTCGTGGAGCTTCTTCAGCGCCGTCAGCACATCGACCTGGACCCAAACGACAATACCTTCGGTCGGGCGAAACTGTGCGATGCGAAAGGGTAGGACCGCTGGAACGAAGAATATCCGGTGGTCGATAGTGACCACCGGGACTGGGGCATTGTAGTGAAGCTGCTTCTTCAGGGGGTCGTAGTCGCCATAGATGAGCACTTGAGTGAGCTCGGCAGCAGGCGCGCCTTTCCGGCGGTCATACTCGACCGGCGGTAACGTCAGCAGCCGGTCCGGCAACGAGCATACCCAAAACGTCGCGTCGTTGTCGGGCTGATCCACGAGGAAGCCATGAGTCGCTTTCCGAATCTCGGCGACGGTCAGTCGCCGAGACGGAGCGGCGGCCAGAGCGGAGGTGATGCTGGTTGGAAGACGCACAAAGCCCTTGCTAGTTGCTGCTCAGTTGCGTTGGTAGAGCGTCTATCGGGATTTCGTCCCGCTGTTCCCCGGAACGCATCTCTTTGACGCTTGCGACCTGGCGAGCAAGTTGCTCGGCTGTCGCCAGCACGACATACTCGATCCCTTTCCGATCGGCATACTTTAGCTGTTGAGCGAGTTTGGCTGTTTGGGGGTAAAGCTCGACCGCGAGTCCTTTCTCCCGCAGCGTTGTCGCGAGCGCCGCAGTGCCGGAAGCGCTCGTCTCATCCATGAGGGCAACCAGCACGGTCGCGCTCGAGCTTCGTTGGGGAATTCGCTCAAGCTCCTCGAGGGCGGCGAGCACCCGATCGAGGCCAATGCTCGCGCCGACGCCCGGAAGTTCTTGCTTCGTGTAAAGCTGGGCCAAGTTGTCGTAGCGACCACCGGAACACACGGAGCCTATTTCAGGGAGCTCTGTCAGAGCGGTCTCAAAGACGCAACCTGTGTAGTAGTCCAGGCCGCGTGCGATAGAGAGGTCGAGTTGGAGTTCGGCGTCGGTGAGGCCGGAGGCAGAAGTGACCGCGAGCACTTGCTCGACCCTTGCGATGCCTTCCTTCCCCGAATCCGAATCAGCGAGTGCATCTTTCAGACCCTCGACCACTGCTCGGTTGGAGGCGGCGGCTTTTGACAGCTCCAGAAAAGCGAATATCTGGTCGGCGCTCCGGCTTTGGATGTCCGCCTGCGTCTCCAGTTCTTCACGAACGGCATCGACACCGATTTTTTCCAGCTTATCGATTGCTCGCAGTACGGCGACAATTTTTGTCTCAATCCCGAGCTGGGTCAGCAGAGCGTTCAGCAGGATCCGATTATTGAACCGGATACGGTGTGAAAGGCCGAGCGCTTTGAAACACCGATGAATGACGAGCAGGATTTCCGCGTCCGCGAGTGGGGACTTCGGCCCGATGATATCGAAGTCGCATTGGATAAATTCGCGAAACCTTCCCCGCTGCGGCTTTTCAGCGCGCCAGACCGGCGCAATATGGTAGCGTCGGAAAGGCGTGCCGAGCTCATGAATATGCATGGCAGCAAAGCGGGCGAGGGGGACGGTGAGGTCGAATCGAAGGGCGACGTCCCGGTCACCGTTGTCACGGAAGCGGTAGAGCTGCTTGTCTGTTTCTTCCGAACCTTTGCCCAGCAGGATTTCGGCGTATTCCAAGGCGGGTGTATCGATTGGAACGAATCCGAACGACGCGAATACCTCTGTGATACGTGCCAGCATGGCTGTCCGTGCCAGACAGACCTGCGGCAATTGATCTCGGAACCCCTTGAGCACCCGTGGTTGAATCGCTACTTTTGCCACTTCACTCCGCTATTATTTGCTATTTTCTAAGTGCGGAATGTAAGACAGCATAGTCCCTCTTTCTCTGCAACAGTCGTCCCTATTTATGATTCATTCCCCCCGACAACCCCACAAGCTCAAGCTGCCGAATGGCGGTATCGTCTTAGTTGATGCGGATTCGCGGTTTCAATCGATGGCCTACGCCGTTTGTCTTCGCGGCGGTCTTCGTGGGGAGCGCCGAGAGGAGCTTGGGCTTACGCATTTGCTCGAGCACCTTTTGTTCAAGCGCACCCGACAAGCTGACACGTTTGCTATCGCACGGCGCATCGACGAGCTGGGCGGCGACATTAATGCGTTTACCGACGCGGACTCGATGTGCGTCCATGGCCTTGTTCCGGCAAGTAGGGGAGCGGCGCTAATGGCGCTTATCGACGAGTTGGTAACTGATTTCATCGTCCGGGACGATGATTTTGAACGGGAGCGAGAGGTCATCCGTCAGGAGATTTTGGATGCCGAGGATGACCCGGGACATGTCAGCTACCAGCGATTCGCCGAGACGCTTTGGCAGGGCAACATCCTGGGGGAGCCGATATTCG
>JAGRAW010000171.1 GCA_020434415.1 Bdellovibrionales bacterium | reverse complement strand
TCCGTCCCCTCGCGTGGCGGCGACCGTAAGCGCGCCGGCTTCGTACACTAACTCGATCGCGAGCCCGTCGAACTTGTATTCGACAAGGTACTCCAGTGGCGCAGCAGCGTCCGCGGGAGTATTGCCTGCTGGGATATCGCCTGCCGGAGTATTGCCTGCCGCACCCAGTGCTTTCAGAGTTCGAGCATGAAACTCCTGAAACTCCGTTTCATCAAGTGCATTGTCGAGGGAAAGCATCGGCTCGCGATGCGCGACTTCCCCGAAAGGCGTTCGAGCGGTCGGCTGTGTTGTGCCCACAGCACGCGTTGGCGAATCGTCGCGGCGCAGCTCAGGATGCTCGTGTTCAAGTGTCTGTAGCTCTCGAAAGAGCTTATCATACGCCGCGTCCGAGAGCGTCGGAGCGTCAAGCTCGTAATAATTCCGGTTTGCCTCGTTGATAATGGCGATCAAATCGGCAATGCGAGCTTTTGCTGTCGTAGTGTTCATTGGCCTCCCGGCAGGTCTTCAACGAGGCTATTGGTGGAAGTAGTAGCGAAACCCGCCAACGCGTCGTCAAACCGTCGAAGCACGGAAGTCCAATTATATTCGTTTTCGACGTAGCGCCGACCGGCCGCCCCTAACTGCTCCACTTGCGCAGGGCAATCGACCAGGAAGCGAACGGCACCGGAGAACTCAGCTGCACTACCCGCATACAATCCGCCGCCGGACACGACCGCGTGGTGTCGTGTCACCGCACAGTCAGCGTGCACGATGACCGGTGTACCCTGCAACCAAGCCTCCATCAACACGATGGAAAACGATTCATTCACTGACGGCTGGCAAAGACATAAGGCCGAGCGCATCAAGGAAAGCTTCTCCGCTTCACTGACAAACCCGTAATCCTTCACGCCCTCCGGAAGCTGATCAAGAAAATCTATCTCACCAGCGCCGATAAGGACCAGATCAACGGGGTTGGGAGCGCTTTCGCGATACCGTCGATACCACTCAAGCAGCAGATCGAGATTCTTGCCGGTTTCCTTGCGACCGGAAAACAGCAAATGTGTACGCTGACGGCTTTCCGAATCAGCGGTAAGGGGCTCACTGTCGAATCCCATGCCCACCACCGCAGTACGCCGCTCCTTATCGACACCGGAAAACACGTTAGTCACCAGGGTACGTTCCGGTTCGGCGTTGCATATGATCCCGCGCACGCTGCGAAAGAGCGGCTGAAACACAGGGAAATAAGCGTATGGCTCATCGTGGAGGCATGGAATCAGGATTGACTTCTCCGGATGAATAAGCGCACCCCAGAAACTCGTCGCAAACAAATACGGGGCGAATAACAGAGCATCGAAGGACGCACCCTGCGCCAAAATGTAACGGTACAGCTCGCGGGAGTTGACACTGTGGGCGAGCCAATCAAGCTGCTCTTCTAGAGTCAGCGTCCTCCCGTCGCGGACCGCAATCTCCGCATGGATAAACTTCTCAAGATCGCGCTCGTCAACGGGAAAACGCCGGATAACAAGATTGTCTTCCTCAACCGTGGAAGGCTCATAATAGTTCGCCCAGGTGCGGTGGTCCCGCGCACAGGTGGTCAACACCTCCACTCCGGGCGCTACCCCACGGTCGATATTCCGTTGGGCATAGCGTCGAGCAATTTCTCCGGCGAGCGTTTCCGCGCCCCCGCCAATACTCTTCCCGTAACGGGGCAAGACGAAAGCGAGGCGCGGTGCCTGTAGTGAGTTCGGTCCCGACATCACTCCCATCCGAATTCGTGAATTGCCTGGTTGATTACGTCCGTCCCCCCAGGTTCCACGACGTGGTTTGCGTGCATCGCATCGAACGGTGCTTCTTGCCGGAGCTCGGTCAGAAGCTCACTTCGTGCATGTCGATAGCGGGCTTGCGCTGCTCTCTGCACAGCGCCGATTCGTTCCCCGTTTCGTTCAAGAACCGCTCGAAAGTCCTCCGCAGCGCCTGCCGCAGTACACTCCATCGCTACAAAAGCGCGAGCCGCTTCGCCGACTTTCACCCTTAGCGCACGATTGGCAATCGACTCGCCGAGGAGCATTCGCAAAGCTCGCTCTTCGCCTCTTCCCGGTTCAATACTTAGCGTAGCACCCTGCGGAAAGGAGAAACCGGATCCTACACTCGAAGTAATCGCGGGGACCGCTCTAGCTGAAACATCAAGAACGTAGCGCGGGACTCCCCGCAGTTCGTCGAACCGCGGCGCCAGCAACAGATCAAAAGCGCTCAGCACCGAGCGGTAGTCCTCGGCCGATTCGCGGCACACCAGATCGATGTGCTCGAGCATGGTAGGGGCATGCCGACTGCAGCGCTGGAGTGCCTGCTGTGCTCTTTCTCGTTCCAAGCGACTTCCCACCAGCCAAAGCAGTCGGATCTGAGGAGCGCCGTCCGAGAGTACGGCGGCAAATGCTTCCAGCGCCTGGGGAATGCGATCAACCAGTATCTCGCTGCCGCAAAACCCGATCACGACCTGCTCCGAACGGTACTGAAGCATTGCTCGAGTTTGCTCTCGTTGTCGCAACACTTCAGTGCTTGGAACCATCGCTACCGGTGGAAGACCGAGCAGGACTTCGGCGCGTATGCCAAGAGACCGCAAACGGCGGACGCCGGCGTTGCTGAAGGTAAGAACAGCTCCAGCGGCTTCCGCTTCCGGCTTACCGCAGTGATAGACACGGTCAAAGCTTTCGATTGACCAGCCTCGCACATGGTATTCGCCCAGACGCGCGGCCTGCTCACCGAATAGTGCGATTTGCATTTCGTCGATGTCTTTGGCCGCTGTGGAGTGGGAAAATCGACCGCGGTAAAGTTGGTTCAACCGCACGTCATGAAAAATTGCGACTCCAGGAACCACCTCCGCCGCCAATTGGACCGGCCTACTGCTTGCCCGATCCTCGAGGTTATAGACAAAATACTGAAAAGGATGCTCTCGATGCCGCTGCGCTGCACGGTGCGAATGAAACACCCTTGCACCGCTTTGTCCGCTCCCTAAGGGCAGGCTGTCGGAAAAATCCGACTCTCCAGTGAAGATCTCGATTTCGAATTCTGCCAAACACGGCAGCAGCAGTCGCGTGTACGCCGCTGCAGCCGAAAGATGCGGCCCGTTGATCGTTGAAAACCACGCGATTCGATTCATCATGTCCCCCCTTGCAGCGGGGCCCACCATAACGCACAGCCATCGAACCGTCGAGCCGTTGCCCCATCGTGCCGTCGCCGCATCTTGTCACAGTCCCGTCGCCGAATCAGTGCTTGGTCTAGTTCGAGGCTAAAATGTGGAAGGGGCTTGCTCGTCGTCTCCGAGCTCTTCGAAATGCAGGGAGTCAGGTGCAGTGAGATCGAGGGGGCGATGTAGTTCGTCGTCCATCGGGTCCGGAACTCGTGCTCGCTCTTTGACTGCTCGGCGACTCCTTTGCCAAACAAGCAGCCGCATGCCGACGAGCCCTAGTGCCCCGACCAGGACGAGGTAGATCAAGATCGTCTTTAGGCTCGCTGCCATTCCCTCTCTAGAGCGCTTTCCGAAGATGCTCGAGGTCTGAGGTAACGCCTCCTCGGCCGGAGCGGTCGCGACTATGGTGGGTTTCGCCGCAGCATGAGCCTCGCCGATGAACCGTCGAACTACCTGCTGGGCGGGCAGTTCCGGCAGCGTATCCTCCGATAGCCGCAGCATTCCTTTGGCGCGCTCCAAGTCGTTCTCTTCAAGAGCGTCAACTGCAGCAATTATGTAGAATTCGGCGAGGGCCTTGCGAACCGCCTGGTCCGACTGACTCAGAGCGGCAATCAGTTCGGAGCTCAAAACGAGATCGAACACCTGATGACGGTAGGCGGCACTGGATTCGAGAGAAATCTTCTTGAGGAGCTTTGTCACGGCGACGGCGACTGCCGAATCGGCAAGCGAGGGTGGTACCTCGTTGATCAACAGCAAGTGAGTCTTTAGCTCCCGAGGATGTCCTTCAATGTAGCCGAGGGTCAGGTCTCTGCGGAGCGTTTCCGCAAATTGAATAAAGACCGGATCGTCTAAAATAGCAGCTTCCAGGTAGAGACGAGCAGGGATTGCCGGAAACCGCCGATTGGAAAGGACCGTCTCTGCGTTTTGTAAGATATAGAAGAGGTCCTCCTTCAGCGAGTAGGGAGTCCCGCTCATGATATTAAGATACATGCCGTGAAATAGCTGTGCGGCAGTTTCCAGGTAGCGTCCGATCTCACGATTGACGAGACGCACATTATCGACAAACTCCCGAGCAGGCGTCGGGTTGGACTGATTGGTAACCGAAGAGCTTGGCCAATCAAGCCAGTCGCGTTGATCGAACCTTGTCCTCAATTCCTCCAGAGCCTCTCCCTTCAACAGCGGCAGCAGCTCGGAGCGATACTCGGGCAGAAAGCCGATATATTCGGATCGAACGAGCTGTAGGGAGTCTAGGGTCCCTTCACGCACGGCTTCGCTCAGGATTCGCTCCCGTTGCTCTTTAGAGAAAGCTTGGCGTCGCGCGGCGCGGTCACGCTGTGCCGCCAGTACCACTTGATACTCGGGCGCCAGTCGCCCGCGCGCACTTTCGTGCCGAGCAGTATCAAGCTGAGCGCCAACGGCGACGGAACTGCCGGCATAGCTGTGCTCGCTCGACACGAAGTGTCGCTGAAATGCGAACAACGCCGCCAGCGCCATTCCTAAGAAGAAGATGAATACGTTTGTCAGCAGTTTGCCCATACGCTCGGCAAGCAATTCTCGGCACCGCGGCGCTACACACGGGTCAGCTGTAGTGAGCTGCGGATAACCAAGCGCATTCTAAATAACCCAGAGTTTTTGTCAATTTAGGCACTCCCCTTGCCTGCCGGATGCTCCGCCTGGCCTAGTCGACAAGCGCCTGGAGATGCACCACTTCGCTCTGCTGTGGAGTGAAAACTGATTGATCTCGGCCCCCTACCGGGGTAGGGAACATCACGTTGTCCGCCAAACCGCTTTCAATGCAAGCTGCCTCGGAGCGGCAATCCGAGGTGTCCGACAGAGGATCTCCCGGTCGATACCCCCCTCCTGAGCGCAGCTCTACCGGATGAAACAGCCCGAGGTAATGTCCCGCCTCGTGCGCGAAGGTTTCAGCAAGCGTTCTGATCTCGCGGTCGTCGAACGCCCCGTCAGGACCGGCGTGAATCGCCAAGCTTACAGCAATAGCTGATTTAGGCGTAGGAACAGCCGGTCCCGGAATTGCCGAAGAAAGACCCAAAACCCCGTCGAACTCCTCCCCGGGATCAGTGCTAGCGTTTCTGGAGATGGTCTCACCGAGATAAACGTTGAGCGCTAACGGAGAGACTCCAGGCGCCTGAGCGGCATCAACGTAAAAACGTGAGCCCGCGGTCGGGCTTGGTAGAATCGCACTGGCTTGCTGCCACTCGAAGGAATCGACCTCCAAGGTGACACCGATCGAAGCGAAGACGACCCTCCACTGTTCCAAGGCAAGACGCACCGCACGGGCCGACTCCGTATCCTGAGTCGTCGAGCCGACAAAGTGCACATTGGCGCGAACCACACCCCGAGTTGCGTCATCGTCTTCTTTAAACACCACCGCGCCCGAAACTTGAGCGCCGGCCTCAGCCAACCGCAAGAACAGACGATAGGTGCCTGGCGTCAAGGCGGGGCTACTTCCCACTGCCGGATAGGGAAACGCGTTTACAAGAGAGTCTACTCGAACCGCGGTGGTTAGATCCGGCGGTTGCTCGCCGGAGACGAGCGTCGTGCCCGCTCCCGTCGCGAAGTGCTCCACGACAATGGCACCGGCGCTTTCTGTCACTACCTGGAGAGCGGTCGGTTGCCGGCCCGATGCATCAGGCTCCACGAGAAGATCTACCGTAGCGAGACCAGTGTCGTCCGCGCTGCCCGAAAACTGCGAGATGCCGCTACTGCCGCTAGTCAGCAATGTGACGCTTGCTTGATCCGCTGAAGTCGCAAGAGAAGTGCTGTCCAGCACCCGCTGTTCGGCTACTCCACTGGACCCGCCACCGCCACAAGCGGTTAGGACAAGCACAAGCCCGGCCAGCAAAAGTCGTTTCGAGTCG
Organism: Bdellovibrionales bacterium; assembly: GCA_020434415.1. GTDB lineage: Bacteria > Bdellovibrionota_C > UBA2361 > SZUA-149 > SZUA-149 > JAGRAW01. The sequence continues at coordinate 2,293 of JAGRAW010000171.1, read as the reverse complement.
CTATACAGCACGCGGCACCTCACGGCATTTTGGAAATCTTAGTACGTCAACAGACAACCAGACACCAAGTTGACGCGTAAGACAAATCGATAACCCGGAATATCGGCGGTTTTCAGTTTCAACCGAAAGAGGGGCGCAAAAAGGGGAAGGACAGAATCGCAGCGCCGCGAGTTGATGACGCGAGAGAGAAGCGGCGTGTGACCGCATGAAGCTTGTCAGCAAGAGTTCGGCAAAAAAAAAGCGAGGCTCGAAAGCCTCGCTTTTCGTCGTCCGATCTGCCCCGGGCATAACCCGAGGCACAACAAAGACCGAATACTACAGAACAGCGTCCTTCAGCGCCTTGTTCGGCGTGAAGCCCACTTTCTTTCGTGCCGGAATCTTGATTTTCTCGCGGGTCATCGGGTTAATGCCCATGCGAGCTTTGGTCCGACGAACCTGAAGCTTTCCAAGTCCCGGTAGCGCAATCTTGTAGCCGTTCTTCAGCGCGCTTTGGAGCATCTCGGTAAAGTTTCCGTAGAACTCCTTAGCATCACGCCGCGAGCGAAATCCGCAAAAAGCGACGAGGGAATCATACAGCTCCGACTGGCTGTATTGCATCGACTTATCGTTCTTTGGCTTCGGCAGGACCGGCTTTTTCGGCGGCTGCACTTTCGGCGGCTTCGGAGCAGCCTTCTTCTCCGGCTGCTTAGCCGGCGCTTTCTTTGCCGCAGCCTTTTTAGGAGCAGCCTTCTTCTTGGTCGCAGGCTTTTTCACTGCCGCTTTCTTGGCTCCTGCTTTCTTGGCAGCAGGCTTCTTCTTGGCAGCGGCTTTCTTAGCAGCCGGTTTCTTTTTGGCCGCAGGCTTTGCCTTAGATTTTGTTTTTTTAATAGCCACGAGTCACCTCTCGTTTACGGTTGTTCCACAGTACTACTGCTCAATACCCACAGCGGAAGGACAAACTTGAACTCGCCTGCCTACCGCCATTCGATCTACCGAAGTTATCCTTCCGAACGCCTTCGTAACCTGCAATTTCAAAAGCTCTGACGCTCAACAGAGCACCTCATCGAGCTGTCTCCACCTCGCCGACGCCACATGTGGATCCGGCGTAAGTGAAGAGTAACTAACGGACGCACTCTGAGACGATATGCTGCGCGTCAGTATCGTTGCAGTCAAAGTGCTTTTCATCGTTCGAAGCACGTTGATCATACAGGTTGGTATCCCCTCAATAAACCAAGGTCAATAGCAAAACAACAAAATTCTCTTGATCGCTATTCCCGTATGGGACGCGTTTCGACCCCGTTTTATCGGCTTCAACTTCGAATCTCGATCCTGCACCGCGAAACGCTTCCCGTTCGCGCAGCTCCGTTGCCTACTTCTGAACGTCCGCAGTGTCGTATCGCAACTGCTGCTACCGCTCGTCGAAGCTGAGCGTGTGAACCAGTCTCTTCAGCGCGCTCGAGACCCGTCACCGACCGATCCTACGCTCGTTAGGCGATAGAACAACTCTTCATAACTACTCGTTATTTTATCCCAATCGAACAGGGCTTCCGCTCGGGCACGCGCTGTCTTCCTCTTCGCGAGAACAACACCGGAATCGTTCAGTACACGCGAAAGCTGGCGCGTCAGATCGGGCACGTCGTTCTTCTCGTAGTAGAGTCCGGCATCGGCCAGAACCTCCTCATGCTCCGGTGTGCGATTGGCGATCACACAGTTCGCAAAGCCCATCGCTTCAACCAACGCCGGATGCGTGCCCCCGACCTCTGTCGCCTGAATGTAGCAAAATGCATGCTCTTGCAGAGTTCGATAGGCCTCCCCAAAGCGATAGCCGGCGAAGATGACGCCCGGCCCCGCCTCTCGCTTCAGGTTCGCGATATAGTCGGCCGAGTATGGTGCATCTCCGACTATCAACAGCGGTATCCGCCGCGAGTCCTGCTCCAGCGCGTTGTATGCCGCTATGGCTCGATGCGCGTTGTTTTCAGGCTCGAGTCGGCTGACGTAGAGAATATAGCTGCCTGAACGGACCCCGAGCTCTCGAAAAAGCTGCGAAGCGGCATCCGAGACGGTTTGGGGGTGACCTGCAATCTTGCGCTGAGCGACCTCCGACTCAAGATGCTGACTGCCGTAACGAAGGACCTCGGAGTCACGAAAGTAGCGAGCCCGGTAGTAGTCGCGGATCACGTCGGCATCGGCAATCATCCGGGAAGCGAAGAGCACTGAACAGATTTCCCCGAATAGATACCAAGATCGCCCGACCCAGTTCCACTTGGCCCGCTTACGTTCTATCCCGTCAAGATTCACCGCCACCGGCATGCCG
>JAGRAW010000170.1 GCA_020434415.1 Bdellovibrionales bacterium | reverse complement strand
TGTTGCCCAACCTTCAGGGCATTAGAAATACGTACTTCTGTGGAAGCTACTTCGGCTATGGATTCCATGAAGATGCGGTGAAGGCGGCGCTCGCAGTAACGAAGCTGTTCGATCTGGCGTTATGAATTCCTGCATCTATTGGGGAGAGACCTGGCATCAGCGGCGCAAGCCGGTCGTGCACGAATTTGTCTACCCGACCTTCTGTTTCTGTATCGATTTAGCTGAGCTTGCCGCGTTGTCACGGGAGAGCCGATTGTTCGGACATAATCGCTGGAGTGTGTTTAGCGTCTACGATGGTGATTACTTACGGATGCTCGATGGAAGCGTGCGTCCGGGATCCATTGAATCCAAACTACGTAGTTTCCTCGCGGCACGAAATGTCACGGAGCAGGTGGAGCGTATCGAGCTTGTCACCACACCACGAGTCGGCTTTCCAACGTTTAATCCGGTTAGCTTTTACCGCTGCTTTGGTCCCGGCGATGTGCTTCGAGCTACGGTCGCCGAGGTGAACAACACCTTCAGCGAATCTCACTTGTATATTCTTGATGAGCCCCTTGAGGGCGGTGCCCCAGCCTTCGCCCGGTATCGCTGGTGTAAGGAATTTCATGTTTCACCGTTCAATGATATGACAGGTGAATACCGGTTCGCGTTTGCGGTTTCTCGCGACGAATTGGATGTTCGGGTCAATATCGTGAAAGACGGCGAGGCCGTCTTTTTTTCGAGGATGACCGGTTCTCGACAACCGTTCACCTCGAAAATGCTGATGAAAACCCTGGCACGGTACCCGCTGACGGCTCATCTTGCGTTCCCGCGGATTGTCCGACAGGCGGTGACCCTGCGTTATGAAAAGGGATTGAGAGTGTATACCAAACCGATCGCCGCGAGTGAGATGACAATCCGCCGAGCTAGTCCTTCCTACCTCCAGCGGACGGCGAAAGATATCGGATTTTCGTTCCTACGAGGGATTCGGCGGGGCGAGCTGACCGTCGTCTTTCCGGACGGCGAGGAGCATACCTTCGGTGCTCGGACATCTGGTCGCCAGGCGAATATTCGCGTTCGCAATTACGACTTTTTTGTCAAAAGCCTGTTCGCGGGGGACGTCGGGTTTGGTGAGTCATATGTCGACGGCCATTGGGACTCGGACGATCTGACTCAGCTCTTGATGTTGTTTATCGAGAACGAGCCCTTCATCTCCGACAAGAATTTACTGTCGGCACGCATCGGACGTGTCGTGAACCGCTTGATCCATCTGAGCCGACAGAACTCCAAGCGAGGCAGCTCGGCGAACATCCGCAAGCACTATGACCTCAGTAATGAGCTCTTTTCGCGTTTCCTCGATTCGACGATGAGCTACTCCTGTGCGGTCTTTAGTGAACCGAACGAGGCGCTGGAAGCAGCGCAGCGAAGAAAAGTACAGCAGATGATTGCATATGCAAATTTGCAACCTGATGACCATGTTCTCGAGATTGGGTGTGGCTGGGGGGGATTAGCCCTGCAGGCGGCGCAAACGGTAGGTTGCCGTGTTACAGGAATCACCCTTTCGAAGGAGCAGTTGGAGTGGGCAACGGCGCGCGTCAAGGAGGCGGGGCTCTCGGATCGCGTGGAGGTTCGTTTATGCGATTACCGCGATCTGCAAGGTTCCTTCGACAAAATAGTTTCGATCGAAATGCTCGAAGCGGTCGGACACGAATTCCTAGGCACCTTTTTCGCAGCTTGCGACCGACTCTTACGGCCGAACGGGCTGGTGGCGTTGCAGGTGATAACGATGCCTGATCAAATCTACGACCGCTATCGGCTGTCCTGTGACTGGATCCAGAAATATATCTTTCCCGGCGGCATTTGCCCGTCGCTCACCGCCATGACCCAAGCGATGACCAAGCATTCCCAGTTCGTGGTTCAAGAGCTGGAGTCGATTGGCATCCACTACGCGCGTACCCTGGCGGAATGGCGGGAACGGTTCTTGTCCCAGTATCCTGCGCTTCGAGCGCATGGGTTCGACGACAGGTTCCGTCGGATGTGGCTCTATTATCTCTGCTATTGCGAGGCCGGTTTTGCAACGAGAAAGCTCAACACACTGCAGTTGACACTCACCCGCACAGGAAACGGCGCACTACCGGCGTGTCCGGGGTACTCGGTATGATCCAGGGGCACACGCTATGAAAAAATATTTTACAGGTATCTGCCTGACGTTGAGTCTGCTTTCCTCGACAGCAGTGGCGGAGGAGACTTGCGTTGCCGGAGCATGCTTTCCGAACGAAATGCAGATCGGGGACGGCAGCTATCCTCTCCGTGGTGCGGCGTTGTTCGAATGGTATCTCTTTGACGTCTACTCGGCAGCCTTCTATGCCCCGGAGGGAGTCGACACTATCGAGGAGGCTTTGGGCGACGTTCCAAAATACCTAGTGCTGCACTATCACGGCGATATCAAGCGCCAGAACATCATCGATAATTCGGAGCATATTCTGAAAGAGAATCCGGCGAACGATATGGCTGCGCTCCGTGACCGTCTAGATCGGATGTATACGGCCTACAGTGATGTCGGAGAAGGGGATCGATTCGCCATGCGCTACGAGCCGGGAAAGGGCACTACGCTGCTTTTTAACGGTACACCCAAAGCAGTGCTGGAGGGTGTCGACTTCCAACAAGCCTACTTCGGCATTTGGCTTTCTCGCTTCAGTGTGGGATCGAAATTTACTCAGCGCCTGCTGGGTACGCGTAGCTAATCATCTACCGAATGGCGAGACCGTTCGCGCACGTCAGTGCTACGGCACCGCGTGAGTATCCGTCGGCGCCCTGATAGCGATCCGCTCGCCTGACCTAAATCAGATACTTGTCCAAACTCGGCGGCTAGTCTCGTCCCACGTACTGCGCCGGGGCGATCCCGGCTATCAAATCAACAGCATTGCCCGGAGGTCTCATGCTTGCCATTCAGCGGAACATTATCACGGGTGTCAGTTGGAGTAGCGCCTTTGCAGGAGCAGTCCTCGGTTTAATGGTGCTGCTTGCGCTTTCAATGATTGGACTTGCGGTTGCCGGGGAGTCGGTTTCGCCCGGCTCGTTTTCCGAGGTCGGCTGGGGGAGTTTGCTCTGGATGGTCATCTGTCTTGCGGTGACCGGCTACTGCTGCGGTCTGATCGCGGCGAAGGCTGCACCCGGACTGACCGTCAAGTCCGCCGGGATGTGGAGCGGCGCGATAGCAGGGGCGCTGATTCTGATTGCGTGCACCATGTTCAGTTTCAATGTCATTTCCGGGGCCGCGCGTGCGACGTTCGGGATGGCCGGTAGTGCCGTGCAAGCTGGTGCCTCGGGAGTCTCCGGCATAGATCTGGAGAACGCTGCTCGCCGACTGGGACTCGAAGAGGAACTCACTGCGGTGACCTCCGGTTGGGATCGTCAAGAAATTGAGCAGATGATCGCCAATGCCTCGCCGCAGCTTACGGAACAGCAGGTGACGGCGGCGACGAGTGTCGTAATGAACGTGCTCGCGAACGCTAGACAGGAGATCGTCAGTTCGGCAACGAACATCAATCGACTCGGTCAGGTTGTTCGTGCGTCATGGCAGAACGTGCAGAACCAGCTCACCGGCAGTCGGTTTGTCGACCGCTTGCAGGGGCAGGGTCTAAGCTACCAGCAAGCGCAGGACGTTGCTGCCGTGATCGGGCAACGCCTTGATCAGTTGCAGCAAAATGTGCAGCAAGCGTTGAATGCGCTCGAGCAACAGGGAGAGGACATCACGGAAGCGGCGGGTGGCGCAGTGGCTACCGGCGCTATCGCGTGGCTGGTAATGGCAGGTCTACTGATCGGACTGGGATCGCTTGGTGGCGCCCAGGGTACGGACGAGCATCGCATCGAGGAAGAGCTCGAGGAGCGGGAGCACCGTCTGCAGGAGCGGCGTGAAGAGCTCCGGCACTAAAGACTGAAGACTCCTACTGAGGGCACCCGCCCTCATGCGACTCGATCGCCCTGCGTTTGTCTGTTCGCATCGATTGGAATTTTGTCGGTTCAGAAAGCACCCTTTTTCGACCACATGCAATAACATGGATATACCGTCTGCGCGCGGGGGGGGAGAGATTCTCCCGGTAATTTCAGGAGTTTGTGTGTCGGCCGGTGTTGGAAGCAGCAGAAGTACCGTCAGGGTAGCTGTCGAACACGAAGAAAAGTCCCGGAGCGCTAGCGGCGGCAGTGCCACAGATTCGCAACGCAACCTTGGGGAGTGAAGGTCTTTGACTTTCCCTCTCCATACTTACTAAACCCCCTTTCAACCCCCGGCTATCCTTGGATAGTCGGGGGTTTTTTATTTGCGTCTCCGACTGCAGAGTGGCGCACGGATGCTGCGTGCCCTCTCCCTGAACGTGCACTTGAAGTTCCCGCGTTCCCGAACGGAGTCGCTTCGAGTTCGGGAACGATCCACCGGCGACATTGAAGTGCACCTACAGATTCAGGGGGAACTGACGAGGGAAGAAGGGACTTATCCCTTGCTACCAGGATGTTCCGAGCAAAGTCGATTGTAGAGCGTCGCGTATTGCTCAACCACAGCGTCGACGGAGCAATTCGAGTGCACCCACTGCTGCAATCGCCTGCTCATGACGGACGCCTGTTCTCGGTCGTGGGTCGCTTTGGATAAGATGGTACCGAGTGCTTTCCAGTCGCCTGCGGGGAAAAGAAATCCGGAGTCCCCGTCACGAACTACTTCCGGGATCCCGCCAACGCTTGAGGCGGCGACCACCAGGCCTGCGCTTGCGGCCTCGAGGAGCGACATCGGCATCGCCTCCGACAGACTGGAAAGGACGAATCCGTCCGCAGCGGCAATAAGCTCGGGGATATCCTGACGAAAGCCAAGAAAATGGACCCTTTCAGCGATGCCGAGTTCTACAGCCAGTTCCTCCAGCGCTCCGCGCCCTTTTCCGTCGCCGGCTATCAGTAGTAGTGGATCTATGGTGCGGTCACTTGGCGAGCGACGTAGGCTCTTCAAGGAATGTGCAAAGCCGCGCAACAAGGTTGCCTGGTCCTTGACCGGGCGCAAGTTTGCCGCATGGAGCCACACCCAGGTGGTAGAGCTTATCTGAAGCTCTCTACGCTTTGCAGTTCGCACTTCGGCGTCTGCGGCTGCAAAGGCGATGGGGTTTCCAACCACTTGGGCTCGTTCCGGCGGAATGCCGAAGTCGAACAATTTCTCCAACGTGTGCCGGGACACTGCGGTGACGAAGCTTCCGAGCAGGCCTACGCTGCGCACTTTTAGCCGCGCGAAGTTTTTCCCCTCGATATGGTGAACGTCCCCGTGTTCTGTCGCGACGTGAGGCACCCCGGCAATCTTCGCGGCGAGCGCTCCGTAGAAATTGGAATCGAGCAGATGAGAGTGGAGGACATCATAAGCGCCTGAACGAAGCACCCGCGCGATACGAAAAGGTAGTGCGATATCGAAGCGACGTGCGGTTGCAATTCGGATGTGCCGGGTGTGTTGCCGCTGAAGCTGTTCGGTAAGCCAACCGGTGCGAAACGTCAGGACGTCCGTTTCGATGTGCCGCAGCGGAAGCGCCTGGGCAAGCATCGAGACGACTCGCTCGGCTCCGCCGGGCCCTCCGGTCTCGATGAAAAGCAGCACTTTCATGCGTCAGCAGTCGCCATGCATTAGTAGTCGCTAGGAGTGTTCGCGAATAGATCGGCCACCCAGCGGCGGAATTCGAAGAAGAAGGGGGCGCGATCATCCCAGCGGAGTACTTCCAGTCGAGTGCGATGTCGCTGAGTCCAAAGTTCAAGGACATTCTCTCGCAACGTGGCTTTCAATGCTTCCGACGGAGACTCCTTGAGACGAATCAGAAAGTGATCGAACGTTCCGAGCAGCCAGCGCAAGCGTCGTCCGGTTTCGTAGGGCTGAATGGCTTGCACGAATTGCTCTAGAGCTGCAGGCGGAAATGGCTGACCAATCGAGTAAAGACGGTACAGCATTGCAGGAAAATCGCGTCCCGCATCGATCGCTAGTTGCAGCGACCCCCAGAAACGTGGGTTGATTTCCATCAAGCAGAACTCGCCATCGCCGGTCTGCTTGAATTCGACCATCGCCATGCCCTGCACCTTGAAGTGCCTCAGCAGCGCAAGCGCTTGCTCGACTGGAGCTTCCGACTCCGGAATACTTTCGCAGAGGACGCTCCGACCCCCGGTCGGAGGCTTCTCGAGGATGCGACGATGACAGAATATGGCCAAGGCCTCGCCGTCATGGCAGAGGGCGAAGACTCCAACTCCTTGCCCCTCAATCCGCTCTTGCAGCAGAAAATCGATCTCGTGGAGTGCGCTGTCGCTCTCACCGTACACGAGCGACGCAACCTCCTCAGCGTCTTCAGGGTAGTGCACACCGCCTTTGACGAAGTGCGAGCGAAGATCGGAGACGGTAGTATTCGGCTTCAACACCGCTGGATAATGGAAGCCGCGAATGATCTGGTCATGTGCGTCTGTCTTCCTGTCGCCGCCGGGGATCAGCACTGTCTGTGGAACCTTGATGCCCAGTTCTTGCGCTACTGCAAGTAGCTGCCCCTTGTCGGCGATGGCAGCGAAGCAAGCCGGATCTAGGGTCGGTAGGATCGTCTGCTCGCGCAGAATGTCATGCAAGCGTAGACACAGCGTCAGGGACACGTCCGTCAGCGGGAGCAGCATTCGCGGTTTCCACTCCTCAACTACCTGCACAAGCCACCGAAGGTACATCTCCGGTGCTTCCTGGGGGTCGGGGCACTCGAAGAGCGTGGTCACGTAGCGGCTGCGTTGTGCCAGCCCGCCCGGGGCGTGTGCGGCAACTCCGATGTCGACGGCAAGGTGGCCTAAGGAGCGTGTGACGGCAAGAGCCGTCCTGGTCTCGCCATCAAGAACCAGTATCCGATCGGTCGCGGGAGTTCTGCGTCTGCTTACAGCCATGAATACCAATTACGGTAGACTTTTCGTTATCCAGGGTCCCAGGGTATTTGCCAGCGGCAACGGTAGGCGCTGCCAGCAACGGACCATGGTAGTGAACCGCGGATTCTCAGGATTTATATCCGGGATATCGCCCTCCAACAGTCGATAGTGCCAGTGCAACGGCAGTTCGCTCGCACCCCACTGCATTTTGAAGCGATGGGGCCCGGAACCATAGGATGATCGACCGAAATCAAAGATGCGATAACCGTCTTGGATCGCCGTTTTCATGGCCTCCCAGTACAGCAGCATGTTCGGTGCCATTGCACTATAGCGCCGAAGGGACGCTGCCCAAAGCATTTCAGTGGCCGTTCCGTGACCGACCGTAATGCCCGCGGCTACCGGTGTCTGCTCCAGCCATACGGTAATAATTCGGCACGCCGGCCCGAACGCTTCATGGCTGAGATGGAAAAGGCGCTTGGGAAACACCGGCGTGCCCAAATCACGCATATGCTCTGAAAAGACAGTGAAGAAAGCGTCGAGCGGATTGAGATAAGGATCGCCGTCGGCGCCGACGCGAGCGACTATACCGCTTTTGGAGGGGCGACGAATTTGGCTACGTAGTTTCGGTCGAAAGGAGGCGAAGAGTGCTTCCGGATCCGCGTCCAGTGGCAGGAGCATCGAGACTTTGTGCGAGCGTTCGACCAGCTTGCCCTCGAGTGCCGGCTCTCCATCGAATTCAGGTGCGGGTTTACGATGTCTCAGCTCGACATAGTCGACTCTAAGTTCTTGCCCGAGTGCCGCGGCTGCTTGTTCCAGCGCCGCAAATGCGGCATCGGTTTCGGCATGGATTCCGCCCCCGTTTAGATAGGGGACCGAAATGAGTGCGGCACCGAAAAGCATGCTCTTGACGTGGAACAGAGGCAGCACGCCGCAAGCTGTTCCATCGGGAGTTCTAGCCAACAGGTAGTGCGGCTGATGGCCGAACGTCCTTCGAAGGATTTCGCGCCAGTGCCAATGAAAGGCATGATGATCGGCGGGGAGATGCTGGAGGAAAGCCTCCCAAACGGCGCGCTCCGCTTCTGCCACCGCAGTTACTGTGATTCGCCTTGACTCAGTCATCGTTACTGAGGTCGCCCTGTTGTCGCGAGTTTGAAAGGACTGAAAAAGTCCCACGGAAGGACCTTTTTCGCAATCTGCCGGGCACGATGGCGTGCACGGCATGCGCGCTGCCAAGTCCCTCTGATTGCGGCTTCTTTTCCGCACCTTGCCACGATTTCCACACTGGGTCACTTCCACTTTTACCCGCGGCTCCTGCACATTTCTCCAAGGTTGGCGGTGCCTCAAAGATTGGCTAAGCTGCCTCGACCGTAGTTATCCATCAACGCATCGACCTACACAGGCCAGTGGAATCAATTAGCTTATTCGAAATCGGGTATATCGCGCTCGGGGGCCTCGGCTTGTTCTTTCTCGGGCTCCGTTACCTTTCGCAGAGTCTG
>JAGRAW010000016.1 GCA_020434415.1 Bdellovibrionales bacterium | reverse complement strand
AGGGGCCGCGGCCGGGAAGGGGCAGTTTTTCAGTTGGTATTGCCGGGGCGCTGATGGTGTGCGCTTCGGTCCGGAGGAGAGTCTCTCAAGACCCTGAGAGTGGCCGTCGAGCAGCGGTGAGCTGGCCACGGCCAAGAGAATAGTGAGTACGGAAGTCAGTTAGAGAGTTGAAGGAGTGTCATGGCGCGCATAGCCGGTGTTGATTTGCCTCGAAATAAGCGAGTTGAGATCGCACTGACCTATATTGTCGGAGTGGGACGCACCACTTCGCGAAACATTCTTCACGAGGCGCAGATCGATCCAAACCTGCGTACCGATGCCCTCAACGAAGATCAAATCGGTAGAATCCGAAAGATTATCGAAGCGACCTACAGCGTAGAAGGTGATATCCGTCGCGAAGTCTCGACTAACATCAAGCGCTTGATGGACCTTGGTACTTCTCGAGGTCTTCGCCATCGCAAGGGATTGCCGGTTCGTGGTCAACGGACTCGCACCAACGCGCGCACGCGAAAGGGACCACGAGGACGTCAAGTCGCCGGCAAGAAGAAAGCGACGAAGAAATAGGAATCTAGGATCAGCAGCACATGTCAGTAGCGAAGAAAGACGCGGGAAAAAAGCGTAAGGTAAAAAGCAAGAATATTCCGAGCGGGCTCGCGTTCATCCAGGCGACGTTCAATAACACCATTGTCACGATTACCGATCTTGCAGGGAATGTCGTTTCATGGTCGAGCTCAGGCTGTAATGGGTTCAAGGGATCGCGGAAGTCGACACCGTTCGCTGCTCAGATCGCAGCGAGCAAAGCCGCTGAGGTTGCCATGGAGCATGGCATGCGGAGTGCTCAGGTGTTTCTGAAGGGACCGGGTTCCGGTCGTGAGTCGGCACTGCGAGCGCTTCATGCGTCAGGTCTGTCGGTAACCGCAATCAAGGACATCACCCCGATTCCACATAACGGCTGCCGTCCTAAGAAGCGCCGACGAGTATAGGTGGGGTAAGAGGCAGCACACATGGCACGCTATACAGGACCTGTTTGTCGACTGTGTCGCCGGGAAGGGGAGAAGCTCTTCCTCAAGGGTGACCGGTGCTATTCAAGTAAATGTGCGATCGAGAGTCGGGAAGGCTCTCCGGGAGTGCACTCGCGTTTCCGTGGTCGCGTCTCGGAGTACAAGGTGCAGCTGCGAGAGAAGCAGAAGGTGAAGCGAATGTACCGGCTGCTCGAAAAGCAGTTCCGCGCCGTGTTTCACCAAGCCGACCGACTTCGCGGAGTCACCGGTGAAAACCTGTTACAACTACTCGAGTCAAGGCTGGACAACATGGTGTATCGAGCCGGGTTCGCTTCGTCTCGAGCCGAAGGTCGGCAGATAGTAGGGCACGGCCACATTCTAGTGAATGGAAAGCCGGTAAATATTCCTTCGTATCAGGTGAAAGAAGGGGACGTTCTCACCGTTCGTGAAACAAGCCGCGGAATTGGCAGAATCAACGAATCGATGAGTGCGGTCGAAGCCCGGCGGGTGCCTGATTGGATTGAGTTGGATCGCGGTACCTACACGGCGAAGATTCGGGCCTTGCCGTCCCGTGAACAGCTTACCCATCCGATGCGCGAGCAGCTCATCGTGGAATTGTATTCGAAGTAACGATTTTTATTGCGAACGAGAGGGGCCGCTTGATGGCGGAGAACCTCTTTTCGCGAGCGAGAGTAACAGCACGGACTGAACTGACCATGATGCAACGCAATATCGTCAAAGACCTTATCAAGCCCCGACGCCTAGATATCGAGGACGGCCAACCTCGTTATGGGAAGTTTGTGGCCGGCCCACTTGAACGAGGATACGGCACGACTATCGGAAATAGTCTGCGACGCATTCTTCTTTCTTCTTTGCCGGGAGCCGCAATCACTTCCGTACGTATCGACGGCGTAAAACACGAGTTTTCGACCGTTCCAGGATGTATCGAGGATGTAACGGAGATCATCCTCAACCTGAAGGAAGTGATTATCGATATCGGCGATAAAGACGAAGTGACTCTTCGGCTTGATGCAAAGGGTCCGGTCGAGGTGAAGGCCTCGATGATCCAGGGTGACCCGTCGGTGCGAGTCATCAACCCCGATCATCACATCGCTTCGCTGAACACCGAAGGGGAGCTGCACATCGAGCTTACGGCGAAAGTCGGTCGGGGCTACGTCGTCGCTGAATCCCACAAGGACGAGAGTGCGCCGGTTGGAACGATTTACCTCGATGCAGTGTATTCCCCTGTGCGTAAGGTAAACCACGTCGTTACGAACGCACGGGTCGGACAGCAGACCGACTTCGACAAGCTCACGCTGGAAGTGTGGACCGACGGCAGCATTGGTGCTGAAGATGCTGTTCGCGGCGCAGCCTATATCTTACGTGACCAGCTTTCGGTCTTTACCGGTTCGGAAGAGATGCTCGACGAAGTCGAGCGCAGCCGTGACGAAGAGACCGTTACGCAAGTCGCAGGTAGCGGTGGTGCTCGTCTGAACGAGAACTTGTATCGTCGTATCGACGAGCTCGAGCTTAGCGTGCGCTCCTCAAACTGTCTCGAGAACGCCGATATCAAGTACATTGGTGAGCTTGTGCAGCGGAGCGAAGCGGAGATGCTGCGTACGAAAAACTTCGGACGAAAATCGCTCAACGAGATCAAGGAAATTTTGGGCGAAATGGGGCTTGGCCTCGGGATGAAGCTTGACAGCTTCCCGCCACGTCACGAGCTGGATCGCATCAGCGAGGCCAGCGGCGGTGTGCCGGATTAGTTCGCCTGATTCATTTGTTGGTAATGCATAGTCGGTGCTCTCATGAGACACAAAAAAGCCCTCGGTAAACTCGGACGAAACCCTGCACATCGCCACGCGCTGTTGCGCAACATGGCCACGTCCTTGATCCTCCACGACCAGATTGAGACGACGCTGCCGCGCGCGAAGGAGCTGAAGCGAGTCGCCGATAAGCTGATTACCCTCGGGAAGACCGACACGCTTCACAACCGTCGGCAGGCGATGTCGTATCTCCGCCCGGTCAACCGCCATGCCACGGGCAACGCGCAAAAGTGGACTGCCGTGCATAAACTGTTCTCCGAGCTCGCGCCTCGCTTTGACGAGCGTCAAGGCGGCTATACGCGAGTAGTGCGGACTCGGAAGCGCGACGGCGACAAAGCCCAGATGGCAATCATCCAGTTCGTCGAAGCGACAGTCGAGAAAAAGACTGAGAAGCGTAGACAGCGACGAACTATGAAAGCGCCGGAGCCGCAGCAGGAAGCGGTTGAGTCGAACGTAGAGTCGTAGTCCCAACTGGCTGCTCATACGGAGACGAGCATGGGGAACCTGTTAAAGGGAAAACGCGGTGTCGTGTTCGGGGTTGCGAACAACCGGAGCATCGCCTGGGGCATCGCGCAAGCGGCACAGCGTGAAGGTGCTGAACTCGCTTTTACCTATCTCAACGAGGCCCTGGAGAAGCGGGTCCGTCCGCTTGCCGAGTCAGTCGGCTCCGAGCTCGTCCTGCCTTGCGACGTGCAAAACGACAGCGACATCGAGGCCGTGTTCGCCAAGCTGAAGGACGCTTGGGGCGGCATCGACTTTGTCGTTCACTCCGTAGCGTATGCCAACGCCGATGATTTGAAGGGCCGTTTCCACGAGACCTCCCGCGAAGGGTTTGCGCTCGCAATGGACGTCAGCGCCTACTCCCTAGTTGCCGTAACCAATAAGGCGGTGCCGGTAATGAACAAGGGAGGGAGCATTGTCACCCTTACCTACCTAGGTGCTGCTCAGGTCGTTCCACACTACCGCGTAATGGGTGTAGCAAAAGCCGCCCTTGAAGCATGTGTGCGGGAGCTTGCGGTTGACCTTGGCCCTGACAGCATCCGGGTAAATGCCATTTCCGCCGGGCCGATCAAGACACTTGCTGCCTCGGGAATATCCGATTTCCGAGATTTGCTGGGTGCTTTCGAAGTCCGCTCACCGCTTAGGAAATTGGTGACCATCGAGGATGTCGGCGATACGGCGATTTACTTGCTCAGTGACCTGGCTCGCGCCGTTACGGGCGAGGTGCATTACGTAGATGGTGGATTCAATATTACCACTGCCTAGGTAGGTAATTCGCTAGCTGCCGTCCAATTCCGGCCCTATCTCTACTCTGTCTCAATCAACTTTTCTCGTTCCAGTACCGACAACTGGTAGTAGAATATGCTGTTTCATCAGGGAGGCACCGGATAGCTATGCGCCGTCTTTTATTGAGTACTGCACTTCTACTGCTTTCTGCGTGTGGCCCCTCGCTTCGTCTTACCCCCGGAGAGTTGCCGCCGGTGCAACCGCCGCCCGCCGATTTGAAGCAGGAGGCGGAACAGTATGTGGCTCAGCACATCGATGAAGAATCGTATCGGGAAATCCGGTCCGGTGCTGAGTACCGTCGGGTGCGGCAGATGGTCGATAAGCTTTCGGTTGCCGCCGGGTACCCTTCAAATACGTTCCCGGTGCATCTTCTGGATGCCGGTGAGGAGGTCAACGCGGCAGCCTTCAACGGCGCATCAATTGTCGTTTATCGTGAGCTATTGGTCAGAGTCTCGTCGGACGATGAGCTGGCAACCGTTCTCGGCCACGAGGTTGGCCACATCGTCGCCGCACACTTCAAGGATCATGAAGAGGAGAAGTCTAGAGCCGCTGCGGTCAGCGTAGGAAGCTCCCTGCTCGGGGTCGTCGCAAGTGTTGCGACTGCGGCTGCCGGGTACGGTGGGGCTGCGGATCTCGCTGGTGGTGTGACGGAGACGGCAACCGGGACTATCGGCTATGGAGCGTTCGTCGGATCCTTCAGCCGGACCCAAGAATACGAGGCCGATCACCTTGGGCTGTTGATCATGGCAAAAGCCGGGTACGACCCTCGTGCCGCGGTTCAGTTTTGGGAGCGGTCAGCGGAGGTGTTCGGCGCTGAAAGCTCGTCGGTCGGGGCCTTTTTCAGCACACATCCCGCGTCCCGAGATCGACAACAGGCGATTGCCGAAGCAATGCCGCACGCCATCCGGTTCTATGAAGCCACTCGTGGCGTGGCCTCAAAAACCAAGTGACGTTCTGGGCGCGTTTGCAAGGATCCCGGCGGATGAAACCGACTGGTCTACTCTAGAACCTTCCGGCTCGTAAAATCGGATAGGGCTGCGGCGAGTGCTCCCGTCCGACACGAGAGGGATGCCGCATGCAGCCCTTCCGTTGTTCCTCCTAAGGCGCTACTCTCCGAACGAAATATATGCGGATTGCCGGGCCTGTCATGCTACTGGGCCCAGCAGTTGCTGAACGAGTTCGGTGGTTCCCTTTTCGGGTTCCTGGCCTTTTTCAGCACCTTCATCGCAGATCCGCTTTACCCATACTGTTCGGGGCTCGGCGAAAGACAACCGAGCGCCCTTCACGAGGTGCATCATGGAAGCTCAGCAGGACAAGCGTGCAGTGGCTATCGTCGTTGGTGGTGGTCCCGCGCCAGGTATCAACGGCGTCATTAGTGCCGCGACAATCGCTGCTATCAAGCAGGGACATACCGTCTACGGTATCTACAAGGGATTTGAACGTATTGCGGCCGGTGATGCGAGTTGCATCAAGGAGCTCACCATCTCCGACGTATCGCGCATCGATGCTGAAGGCGGCTCGATGCTGCTTACTTCCCGCGCCAATCCCAAGAAGAGCCCCGAAATGCTCGAAAACGTGGTGCGCCTGCTGCAGGAGAAGAACGTCGGTTACCTGGTGACTATCGGCGGGGACGATACTGCCGCGAGTGCGAAGGCTGTCGCCGATGCTGCAAGCGGGTCGATCGCCGTCGCTCACGTGCCGAAGACAATCGACAACGATCTCCCGCTGCCGGGACACGTCAGCACGTTTGGATTCCAGACCGCGCGAGAGGTCGGTACCGCTATCGTAGAGACGTTGATGAATGACGCGAAGACGACCAGCAGGTGGTACCTGGTGATTGCGATGGGACGCAAGGCAGGGCATCTCGCGATGGGAATCGGTGTCTCTGCAAGTGCTACGCTGAGCGTAATTCCGGAAGAGTTTCCGGATAAGAAAGTGCCGCTCGGTGTCATCACCGATATTATCGCCGGTTCCATCCTTAAGCGATTGGTGCACAATCGGCCTTATGGCGTCGCGGTGCTGGCCGAAGGATTGGCGGAAATTCTTGATCAGGATTCGATCCCGGAGCTAGCCGGTGCGGAGCGTGATCCTCACGGAAACATTCGCTTTGCCGAGTTGGACTTCGGTCGGTTGATTCGAACCGCGGTGCGGGATCGACTGGCCGAGTTCGGTATGGAGAAACTGCTAGTCATCGACAAGAATGTCGGTTACGAGCTCCGCTGTCATGCACCAAATGCCTTCGACCGCGCCTATACGAAGGAATTAGGCTACGGGGCGATAGAGTTTCTGCTGGACGGAGGTAGCGAGGCGATGATCATTCGCCGCGGAGACGACCTCGCCGCACTACCGTTCGCTGAATTCATCGATCCGAAAACCGGCAGGGCAGAAATTCGGATGGTAGATACGAACTCGACTTCGTTCAAGATCGCCCGGAAGTATCAAATTCGTATGACCGAGAAGAATCTCGGCGATCCGGCGTTTACCGGTGCGCTGAGCAAGATTGTCCAGCGTACGCCTGAAGCGATTGCTACGGCCTTCGCGGCCGCGGCAAAGGGATGGGGCGCATTCCCCGAAACGAAGTAGGGTTCGCCCCGGTCGCCTTCTCATAGGTAGGAACAACTTGACGTTATGCCGAGTGAAGCTGAAGTCCATGAGTTGATCGCAAAGGCAAAGGCTGCGCTTGCGTTGACCGGCAGTCCGGAGCTCGAGTTGTTCGTGGCGCGGACTGGGGAGTACCTTGACGCTTTGGAGCAGTGGCAGCAAGCCATGGCTCAGCAGAACCCACTGGTTGAGCCCTCGGCGCTCACGCCGGAAGCGAAAGAGTCGTTCCGGCGAAGCGTCGAGGCGCTCAATCAGGTTCATCAGGAGTTGATGGACCGAGCGGGGGCGGCCAAGGAGGAGGTCGGGCAGCAGATGGGTGAAGTGCATCGGCGCGCCTCGGGACTGAGAAAATACATCGATTCCGGACCTTCTCGGATTACTATTACCGGAAAGAGGAAGGGATAGACCTGAAAAAGTCCCCCTGCGCGTGAAACAGAGGAGGGATTTTTTCATCAATCTGCTAATCGCGTCGTCGATGGATTGCGAGGAGCAGGCGGAGCACCATCTGCGCGCGTTCGGTGAGTCGTGAGCGGTTGTACAAGTCGCCCATCTGTCGAATGACTTCGGTATGCGTCGGATAGGGAGCGATGCCGCCGGCCAGTTTCTTGAGCCCGATCTTGGCAGTCATCGCCAGCGAAAGTGTCGAGACAAGCTCTCCCGCCTGATCCGCGACGAGTGTGGCGCCCAAAATCCGGTCCGATCCCTGAGCGGTATGAACCCGAACGAACCCTTCAACCGTCCCGTCCAAGCGCGCCCGATGGACCTCTGCCATCGGCTTCGTGAACGTCGTAAATTTCGTGCCCTTCTCCGTTAACTCCTCCGCAGTAGGTCCAATCTGCGCGAGCTCCGGTGTCGTATAGGTGGCGCGAGGAATGACGAGGGAACTCGCCCGCTTTCTGCCGATCGGGCCAAGAGCGAACAGCGCATTTTGAACGGCAATACGTGCGGAGAAATCCGCAGCATGCGTGAAGCGCTCCTTCATGCACACGTCGCCGGCGGCGAAGATGCCGGAGCTGGTAGTTTGCAAGAAGTCATCGACCAAGATGCCGTGCGACGCGTACTCGACTCCCACTGCCGCAAGGTTGAGCTCGTCGATGTTCGGCACCCGACCGGTAGCAACCAGGATGCGCTCCGTGTCGAAGCTTGCCCGCAGGCCGTGGGAGTCTGCTTCAATCCGCCATGGCAGCCCTCCATGCCCCGGCAGTACTCGCAAGTTACGGCCGCAGCAGTAAAGCTGCACACCATCTCGAACCAGCGCGTCACGCACAATGGCGGCGGCGTCTCGATCGTCTTTTGGCAAGACACCGTGCTCCGTCTCGAAGAGACAAACGTCAGTTCCGAGACGCGCGAACGCCTGGGCAAGCTCACAGCCGATCGGCCCGGCCCCGATGATAGCAAGCTGCTTGGGCTGCTCGGTCAGGGAAAATACCGTTTCGTTCGTCAGATACTCGGCATCGGCAAGCCCCGGAATGGAGGGGACGGCAGGCCTGGTGCCGGTGGCAATTATGGCCCGACGAAATGTCAACACCGTTTCTGCCACGGTGATGCGACCTTTGTCGATGAACCGGGCATTCCCCAAAAAGACATCGACACCGAGGCGGGTGAATCGAGCCACTGAATCATCAACGCTCAGCTCGAGTCGGACGCGGCGGAGGTGTTCCATCGTTTCGGCAAAATGCACAGTCGGCGAGGGCGTGTGAACGCCGAATTGAGCGCCGGTATCCACTGCGGCGACACGTCGTGCGGCAGCAATCAGAGCTTTCGAGGGAACGCAGCCGAAGTTCAAACAGTCGCCGCCCATCAGATGTCGCTCGATGAGAGCAACTTTCGCACCGAGTCCCGCTGCTGCAGCGGCACTTACCAGCCCGGCTGTGCCGGCGCCAAGCACGACGAGGTCGTAGCACGCCTTCGGTGCCGGGTTTCTTCGACCGGGCGGATGGACACGAGCAAGCAACTCGCGATTGAGCTCGTCGGTAGGAGCGAGTGTTCCGAAAGAAGCGTCAGAGCTTTTCATCACTGTTCCGGTAGCTGAGTCCGAATCGCTCGACGAGCGAGGTTCGCACTGTAAATAGTCACGACTGCCGTGGCGGCGAGTCCGAGGAGATAGAAGACCCACTCAATCGTGGTTCGTTCGCGTGGTGCATCGGTTCGTGCAAGCGTACCGGCGATCGAACCGAGATACACGTAGAGTAATGTGCCCGGCACCATGCCGATCCAGGAAGCGCTGACGTAGGTCCAAAAGCCGACGTTGGTCAGTCCATAGAAGTAGTTCAGGACATTGAAAGGAAAGACGGGAGACAACCGCGTCAGCAGCACCAGTAGAAATCCGTTCTGCGCTACGGCAGCGTCAAGCGCGCCCAGCGACTGGTATCGGGTGAGTAACCGCTCCACCAACGAACGGGCGGCATACCGGCCGACGAGGAAAGCCAGGGCAGCGCCTACCGTTGAAGCAAACGATACCAGAATAAAGCCCTGGAAGAGTCCGTACACAGCGCCAGCACCCAGCGTCAAGATCGATCCCGGAAGAAACGCCACTGTTGCGCCGATGTACAGCACGACGAAAAACACGGCACCGACCGCTCCGAGCTCGGCTATCTGCGTCAACCGGTTGTGCAACGTTGCTCGGACGTCCAGGCCGGTCGCGTACAGCAGCCCCACGCCGAGCACCAGCAGCACAGTAACCGCAAAAAGCTTTCGATGGGATATGTGCTTCACAGTGGTCGACTCCTGTGGCTCAACAAAAGAGGACGAATGCTCGGTCCCAGAGAAAAACACCAGAGAAAACACTGGAGAAAAACAGAGGCGGCGGAGCGAGGCACTACGGCCTTCGGTCCGCCGCTCAGAGTTGCCGGCGACTTGTGCGGGAAGAGCGGTAAGGCATCCGTTCCGCACAAGCCCGCGGCGAGAACAATCGTTCGCGGGGTCGCCCGCGAATAGCAGTGCGCAGTCCTGCTAGGCCGCTTTAAGCTGACGCTCGAGCACCGCACGGGCGATTCGAGCGAGCATGCTGTTCGCGACATCGTCCAACGAAAGCAGCACTCTCCACTTTTCTTCCGGCGAGATTCGCAGCAAGCTGACCATTGCATCCTCCTGAACGCAAACGTCCGGATCGTTCAGTGCAACAATCAGTGAAAGTACGACGTTGGAAGACACTACGTCCCTGCGCATCACCATCTCCTTCCATGATGCAACCGACCATGCAGAGCTCTGTCCGTGTCTCTGAGAAACATGCGGTCGCTCTCAGCAGAGACTCTGCTCAGAGCGACCGCAAAAAACCTTCAGCTGGAGCATTCGTCCTGTCGAGTGCCGGTGGCTCGGCACCGGCCTCGACGAGACGAGCAGTTTCCCCCCGAACGCAGTTCGCGCAATACTACCGTAAACGCGCCGCACTGCCAGGGCCTCCGCACGACGATGGGCGGCAGTGTGAGCAAAGCTGACTGGCCTGGTCGGAATTTGGCGGAACTTCGCTTCCTGCCCAAGATCTGAGCGAACAACCTGGAGCGAACGGGATGCCATTCCTACGAAAATTTGCCGGTCCACTACTTACCGTGGCTGTGGCATACGGTGTGTTTCTGGGACTTCAACGCCAAACACCGGTAGTGGGAGGAAGTGCCGAGCAGGCACCGGAGGTGGTCGGTCTGGACGCGACGAAGATGTATCGTGACCTGGGAGGCAATGTGGGCGAGGTTCCGGTGGTCCTGTTCGTCACCGATTGGTGCGCCGTATGCCGAGCCCTCGAAAGCGATCTGAGTGCAAAAGGAGTCAGCTTCGTCCGAGCGAATGTCGAGCAAGACCGCACTGCGCTGCTCTACTATCGTTCGATAACGCAATCAGCGGAGGCGGTCGTCCCGGTCACCATGGTCGGGAGCAAGCGGTTCGTCGGGTATCAACCGGGGGCGATACTGAACGCAATCGCCGCGCTGCGTATGCTCACATCCGCTCAAGCGGTGTAATGCCTAAGAGCGTTATCGTATCGCTCAGTGTCCGTCGCGCCGCTTCAAACAACGTGATCCGGGCTACCGCTGTCGCTTGATCTTCTGCGCCGACCACTTTCAGCGCCAGATAAGCACGCGAGACCGTCTTCGCCAGCTCCAAAGCATACTGCACGAGTATGCTCGGCTCATTGAGCTCCGCTACGCGTTCGAGTGTTTGTTGGAACTCGGCAATCAGTGATACCGTTTCGTGCGCAATATCTTCCGTCAGCCGCGAAGGATCGAACGCGGCGCTCGGCTGAATCCCTGCCTCGAGCGCTTTCTGCTTGATCCCGTTGATCCTCGCGTAGGCGTAAAGGAGGTATGGACCACTGTCGCCTTGAAACTCCAAGGCATGGTCCCACGAAAAATGTACGTCTTTGATGTTGGCACGACTGAGCGTGCTGAAGATGATGGCGGCTAGCGCCACACCTCGTGCGACCACCTTTTCGTCAAGGCCATCGGGACGTTTCGTCACCTGAGTATGGTACGCCTCAAGGGAACGCTCGAACGCCTCGTCAAGAAACTCGTTGAGTTCGATAAAGCTTCCACTTCCCCGCGTTTTCATTCCCAGGACATGGCCGAATGCCACGTGCGTCAACGAATCGGCGTAGCTTCTGCCTAGCCGACGGAGGATCTCGACGAGTTGTTGAAAGTGCAGGGTCTGCGGTGCCCCGACTACGTAAATGGCCCGCTCGAACTGAAAGCGTTCAGCCCGATATTTGGCGGTAGCGAGGTCCCGAGTAAGATATAGGGAGCGACCGTCCGGCGTGAAGACGCGAGCGAACCCGAGAGGCTCGCCCAGGTCTATTCCGAGTGCTCCCTCAGATTCGGTGAGCAGTCCGGCGGACTCCAAATCGGAGCGAACCGAATCAAGCTTGTCAGAGTAGAACGACTCTCCGATATAGTGGTCGAACGTGACGTGAAGCCGCTCGTACGTCGTGCGGAGATACTCGAGAGATACTGCGACGCATTCTTTCCAAAATTCGACCGCATAGGGCTCCCCCTTTTCGAGATCGATGAAGAATGCGCGCGCCATTTCATTTACGTCCGGGAAGTCGGCTTCTCCCGCCGCAAGCTCGCCTTGCTCTTGGCGTTCCCGTAAACCGGTTGCTTGTCGGTATAGCTCGACAAGGCGCGCGACAGTCGGCTCTTCAGGCTTGCCCCACAGGTTGCAGCCGGCCCAGACAAATCCGAATTGGGTGCCCCAGTCGCCAAGGTGATTGACGCTTTCGACTTTCCAACCGAGCGCGCGATAGACCCGGTCGAGGCAATTCCCGATGAGTGTGGCTCGGAGGTGGCCCACATGAAAGGGCTTGGCAATGTTCGGGCTGGAGTACTCGACCACCACGGTTCCCCGAGAGGCGAGGGGGGATGCTTCCTGAAGCCGCGCGTGCAGGGTCGTCTGGGCCAACTTGCTCCGATCGAGCCGGAAATTGAGAAACGGTCCGGTCGTATGAGCCTCGGCAATCCCTCCAGGGAGCTCGAGCTCGGCGGCCAGTCGCTCGGCTGCTGCAACGGGAGAAACTCGCCACCTTTTCGCCAGAATGAAGCAAGGAAGCGCAAGGTCACCAAATTCCTTGTTCTTGGGTTTCTCGAGTAGTGGCGCAATTTCAGCCGCTGAAGTATCGCAAACGGCCGCAATCGCGTTTGCTAGTGTATGTTTCAGTAAAGGTGTCATTTGTGTGTGCGGGGGCAGCGCACGTCAGCCCCATTTCTGATTCAAATCCTAACGGTATAGCGCAAGGCCGGGGCTTTGGAAAACGCAGCATCCAATTTGCTCAAAGTCGAAGTGGTAGTTTGTCCGATACCATTCGACAACAGCTTAACCTTGCATTATTACTGCCTTCCGATTTAGTGTCGTCGGGGACTTTGCCGGAGAAACCTGATTTCGCGAACTCCGGTGGTCGGTCCGAGTTTCCCTGTCGAACGTTTTGGTTTATCGAGTGGTTCGTGAACTGCGGATCGGACCGGTATTCGGGTGCTGAGTCCGCGGTTGGAACGACTCGTCTTTAGGCTGCGCTTTTTTTCATGAAAAGATTTCTGTTGGGGATCGGGTTGCTGGGGGTGTCGCTCACGGTAGCCATCCTGACTGCTCGAGCAGTCGGCATCGCGGCGGAAGAGCCGTCGCAGGAAGAGCTTGAAGCAGGCCTCTGGCGGGACGGGAAAGCCGTGTTTTCCGACTGGAAGCTGTTGGACCTCTTCATTCCGGAACAGTATGCCCGCGGCTATCGTCCGGAGCAGCCGGTCCATTACAGCCACCGTCTGCACGTCGAGCAGCTCAAGATTGAATGTCAGTACTGCCACTCCGGCGTAAATAAATCCTCCTACGCGACAGTGCCTTCTCTTGAGACCTGCATGGGCTGCCATAAGGTGGTCAAGCAAGTGACCGGCGCAACCGGAGAATCGCCGGAGATCAAGAAGCTGCAGGAAGCTTGGGATGCCGGAAAGCCGATCGAGTGGGTGCCGGTAAACAACCTCCCCGAGCACGTGCAGTTCAATCACCAACGCCATGTCAAGGCCGGAGTCGGTTGTCAGAACTGTCACGGTCAGGTGCAGAAGATGGAGGTGGTTGAGCGGGTATCGTCGCTAAAGATGGGATTTTGCGTAAGCTGTCACCGGGAGAACGGTGCCAGTATCGACTGTGGGGTCTGTCACTACTGATTCGGGTGACGGAATTTGGCAGCCTGGAAGAGGCACGCCGGGTCGGTCGGGGCTAGGACAGCGTAAGAATATGATGACGGGAGCATGAGGCGTGGCTGAAAGGAGCTCTGGATTCAATCGTCGGGATTTTCTCAAGATTATCGGTGCAGGAACCGGTATGGCAGCGGCGGGCTGTGCGCAGGAGCTGCCGGAGAAGATCATTCCCTACGTCGTTCAACCTGATGAAGTAGTTCCCGGTGTGGCGACCTGGTATGCCGGCTCCTGTGGCGAGTGTTCGAGCGGTTGCGGAGTGCTCGTTCGTACTCGAGAAGGCCGGGCGGTCAAGGTCGAGGGAAATCCCGCTCATCCGATCAGTCGCGGCGGGCTTTGCTCGATTGGCCAGTCCGCAGTGCAAGGGCTCTACGACCCGGATCGGATTCGTGAACCGCTTCGCCGTGAGGTCGGAGGCACTTTCAAGCCTGTGTCTTGGAAAGAAGCGCTCGAAGCTATTGCAGAAGCGATGGCCGCCGGAGGTGCTGCAGGCAAGGAGACGGTATTTCTTACTAATCCGCTAAGCGGCAGTGTTCGAAAGCTCGTCGATGAATTTACGAGCAAAGTGCCGAAGGCTTCGCACGTTGAATACTATTCGCCGGACGAGGCGGTACAGCACGCCGCTGCTGAGCAAGTATTCGGCCCAGGTGCGAAAGTCTACTACGATTTCTCTCTGCCGAAGATGATCGTCAGCTTTGGCGCGGGCTTTCTCGAGACGTGGGGCTCTCCGGTTGAATACACCAAGGCGTACGCTGCAGGGCGAATTCCCGATGCCGAGGGGAAAGTCAGTCGTTTCGTACATGTAGAACCACGGCTTTCGTTGACGGCGGCAAATGCCGACTATTGGGTTTGTAACGCTCCGGGCACCGAGCCTGCGATCCTCCAGGCGTTGCTTAAGTTGATCGTGGACGCGAAAGGGGTTGGCGGAGAACCGGCGCAAGCAGTTCGCGGCGTGGTGGTAGCAAAAGCGTTGGCGGAGTCCGGTGTCAGCGAAGCGAAGCTGCGGGAGATTGCCGAGCAACTCATGAAGGCCCGGAATTCGGTCGTGCTGGCTGGAGGCGCGGCGGTGAGTGGAGCACACGGAACAGTCGCCGCATCCCTGGCGCTGCTCATCAACGTCGCGCTCCGCAACATTGGAACCAGTGTCTTGGTCGACAGAGGTCAGCGCACTGTTCCGGCCAATGCGAATGAACCTGTTCAGGCGTTGCTCAAGCGCATGGGCTCGGATGCACAACCTGTCGGGGTGTTGTTTATTTCCGGCGTGAATCCCCAGTTCGTGCTTCCGCGGCAAGCGGGTTTTGCGAGCGCTCTCGGAAAAGCCGGCTTGGTTGTGAGTATGGCAACCAATCTGGATGAAACGGCGCGCCTGGCCAATATCGTGCTGCCGCTTAGCACCAATTTCGAAGCCTGGAACGACTCCGAGCCCCAGCCGGGCGTGTTCAACCTCAACCAGCCCTCGATGCAACCGCTCTACCGGACGCAGTCGTTCGGAGACACCATCGTTCAGCTGGCAGCGAGCGAGAAAATCAACAAGCCGTTCGAAGACATCGTCAGCTTCGAAGACTATCTCAAGCGAACCTGGCGGGAGCGAACGGGCGCCGCGGGGTTTGACAGTCGTTGGTTGCGTTACGTGGAGGCCGGCGGTGAGTGGTCGAGCCGCAAGCGCCTGGACGATGCGCTCCAACCGCGAAGTGGAGCCGCAGCGGTTGTTTCGACCGCGCTTCAATCCACGAGCGCCAAAGCTGTCGCTGGGCTGCATCTGCTCGCGTTTCCCACGGTCCATCTCGGCGATGGAGCGTATGCGAACCGTCCGTGGATGCAGGAGATACCGGACCCGATGACAACCGCCGTATGGGGGTCGTGGGTTGAGGTGCACCCCGATGCTGCTCGTGCCGCCGGTGTGCAAGGCGGTGACGTGGTCAAGATCGTCACGCAAGGCGGCGCGATCGAGACTCCGGTCTACATCAATCAACACTTACATCCTCAGGTCGTGGCAATGCCGCTCGGTCAGGGCCATGAAGCGCTGGGGCGTTACGCAGCAGGTGTGGGAGTGAATCCATACGCCGTGGCACCGTTGTCCGAAAGCGCCTGGGGACCGCAGTTGCTGTTCGGTTCGGTCGATCTTGTTCGCTCGATCTCCAAGGAAGAGCTTGTGATTCTCCAAGGGCACGATTCCCAGAAGGGAAGGGGAATCACACGCACGGTGGCGACGGCCGCGCTTGCAGCGGGAGCCGGTGGTCACGGAGATCATGGGCATGGAAAGGGAGATCATGGTCACGGGAAGAACGGCGCGCATGGCGCTGACGCGCACGGTCATGAGGGTCCGAGTCTGGAGGACTTCCATCTCCAGCATCACGACCCGCTAGCGTTGGGGCCGCACCCGGAGCCAAAGCAGATGTATCGACAAATGCCTCACGTGGAATATCGCTGGGGCATGAGTATTGACCTGGCAAAATGTACAGGATGCTCCGCCTGTGTAACCGCGTGTTATGCCGAGAACAACGTTCCTGTGGTCGGCAAGGATCTTTGTTCCGAAGGGCGTGAGATGTCGTGGATTCGGATCGAACGTTACTTTGACGGGCCGGAGCATCGGCCGGTTAAAGCCTTTCAACCGATGCTCTGTCAGCATTGCGGCAACGCTCCTTGTGAGCCTGTGTGCCCGGTCTACGCTACGTACCACAGTGACGAGGGCCTGAACACGATGGTGTATAACCGTTGTGTTGGAACCCGCTACTGTTCCAACAACTGTTCCTACAAGGTGCGGCGATTCAACTGGTTTGATTACGAATGGGCGCAACCCTTGAATTGGCAGCTCAACCCCGACGTGAATGTTCGCGGGGTCGGCGTCATGGAGAAGTGCACGTTCTGTATCCAGCGCATCCGCGAGGGACAACAAGTCGCTAAAGACGCCGGGCGACCCGTGCAGGATGGTGAGGTGGTTCCAGCGTGTGCGGCAACTTGTCCCGCAGATGCGATCGTCTTCGGCAATCTCAACGACCTCAACAGCGGTGCGGCCGAGGGACATCGCAGTCCTCGAAGTTATAAAGTGCTCGACGCACATATAAATACGCAGCCCGCCATCGCGTACCTGGCAAAAGTGGTGCACGAGGACGGCGAGGCCAAGGTCAGTTAACGACGTAGCTATCGAATAGATCGGAGCGAAGTGATGCCAGCGTACGGCGCAATCACAGTTGATTACAAGACGGTCAATGACGACATTTTGGCGACCTTGGAGCCGCCAAAGATTGGCTGGTATTTAGGCTTTGCCCTTGCACTCTGCCTTGTCGCCATCGGAGCTTACAGCTGGATCTACCAGGTGATGAACGGCTTGGGTGTCGCCGGTATCTCCCATCCCGTGATGTGGGGTGTTTACATCACCGACTTCGTGTTCTGGGTCGGTATCGCTCACTCGGGGACGCTAATTTCCGCCGTCTTGTACCTCTTTCGCGCAAAGTGGCGGGTGCCGATCTACCGCATCGCGGAAGCGATGACGGTGTTCGCGGTAATGACCGCAGGTCTTTTCCCAATCATTCACTTGGGTAGACCGTGGAATTTCTACTGGCTGTTGCCGTATCCGAATCAGCGCTATCTCTGGGTCAATTTCAAGTCGCCGCTCCTCTGGGACGTATTCGCGGTCAGCACCTATCTGACCATCAGCGTGCTGTTTTTCATCACCGGCTTAATCCCCGATATCGCCGCGGCAAGAGATAAAGCAACAGGACCTCGTAAGCTGCTGTATTCGATCACTTCGCTCGGATGGCGAGGTACCGGCCGGCAGTGGCGCCATTATGTGGCGGCGTACGGCTTTTTTGCCGCGCTGGCGACACCGCTCGTTCTCTCGGTGCATTCGGTCGTTTCCTGGGACTTCGCCATGAGCAACGTTCCCGGCTGGCACACCACGATTTTCCCGCCCTACTTTGTCGCCGGGGCAATCTTCTCCGGATTGGCAATGGTAATCACCATTACCATTCCAATGCGCAAAGCGTTCAAGCTGGAGAAGTATCTTACCCTCTGGCACTACGAAAAAATGTGCCAACTAATCTTGTTTACCTCGGGGATCGTTACCTACGCCTACTCAATCGAGTTTTTCATCGCGTGGTACAGTAATAACATCTTTGAGCGTTATCAGTTCTGGTTTCGACCGTTCGGTTACATGAAGTTCGCATTCTGGATGATGGTCTTCTGTAACTGTATCGCCCCGCTGACATTGTGGTGGAAAAAGTGGCGGACGAATCTCACATGGCTCTTCATTCTTTCGATTATCATCAATATCGGCATGTGGTTTGAGCGATTCAATATTATCTTGCAATCGCTTACCGTCGAATACATTCCATATGCCTGGGGTCCCTATACGCTTTCTTGGATCGATCTCGGCATCACTGTCGGGTCGTTCGGTTGGTTCTTTATGTGGCTCCTGATGTTCATTAAGATTTTTCCGTCGGTCTCACTGACTGAGGTGAAAGAGGTTGTGGAATTGCCGGGGGCAGCCCACTGACGGTGGGTGCCGCGGCTAGGCAGGATTCGTAGCAGATGGCAGCGAAGAACGAATACGTAGTGACCGGAGAGTTCGGAAACGTCAAGGACGCAATCGCGGCCGTGCGAGCAATGCGCGCAGCGGGCCATGAAGATCGGCTTGAAGTGTTTTCGCCAATTCCCGAGCATCATCTTGAAGAAGCGCTTTATGAAGGGCGGAAGCGAAGCCCTGTTCGGCGCTTTGTGCTCCTCGGCGGGCTTACCGGCTGCCTCGGTGCGTTCTTGTTCACAAGCTGGATGTCGGTTGATTACCCGTTACGGGTTAGCGCGAAGCCGCTGATTTCGATACCGGCCTTCGTCGTGATCGCGTTCGAGTGCACCATTCTTCTCGGCGGCATTTCGAATCTGCTCAGCATGTTTCATTTTAGCAGAGTGCCGAGTCTTTTCCGCCCTGTCGGATACCGTCCGGTGTTCAGCGAAGGCCACTTCGGCGTGAGCGTCCGAGCTTCAAAAGAGCAGGGTGAAGAGATTGGTAGTCGCCTTTCGGAGCTCGGTGCCGAAGGGGTGGAGGTCAAATATGTTCGTTAGCAGCTTGCTACAACGAGTCTTCCAGCACGCGGCAGAGCCCACTCGGCGCCGTTCCGTTGTACTGGTGCTGGGGGCGCTACTCGCCGCGCCGGTGGCAAATTCTTTTTCGCCAAGCGTGGCTTCTGCTTTGCCCTGGGATTACGACATGTACCGGCAACAGTCGTTGCGCTCCAATGAGGTTGCGCGTGCGCCGGTTGCCGGCACGGTTCCGGTAGGGCGGCAGCCCTTTACCATGACCATCGAGCAGGCAGAAGAGTCCCTCGAGAATCCTGTGCCGGTCAGTAAGCATTCGGTGTGGCGTGGGCAGCGACTATTTAATTCCAATTGTCTGACCTGTCACGGCCCTGCCGCGAAGGGCGACGGGCCGGTCGGCCCCAAGTTGGGTGTGCCCGACATCACGCAAGACTTCTATCGCCAGAAATCCGACGGCCGAGTATTTGGGGTGGTTCATTACGGCTTGCGCGCGATGCCGCGCTACGGTTTCAAGTTCTCCGATGCACAGAAGTGGGACCTCGTGAACTACGTGCGCTTCCTTCAGGGGGCTGATGTGCCGGGTATGGTTCGACCGGATTCCAAGTAAGAGTAAGCAATGGCAGATTCCCCTTCACCAGTAACGCTCAATGATGTTCCTCGCATCGTCGATGCCAAACCGTTGTCGTTGTCGTGGACCACACATGTGGTACTCGGCCTTTTTATTGCGGTTGGGGCGGTAGCATTTCTCCAAGAACTTTTCAGTGGTGATGCTCGCCACGCTTGGACCTCGCTGCAGGTCAACTTCATGTACTGGTTCTGTGTCGCAGCCGCATCTAGCGGGTTCGCAGCGGTCTTCCAAATCTGTAACGCCCAGTGGTCGCGCCCAATTCGGCGAATCTTCGAATCTGCGCTTCCGTTTCTCATGATCTCGCCCCTACTGCTCGTGGTTCTGTATTTTGGACACGAGTACTTGTTCGTTTGGGCCCATACGCCGATTGCGGGGAAAGAAAAGTGGCTTACTTCCAATTTTGTGTACGCTCGTGACATCGCGGCGATCCTTTTGCTCGCCTGGCTGACCCGAAAAGTGGTGCACCTTTCGATCCGGCGCGATTTGCTCGCGATTCGAGGCGGACTCACCGGGCTGGACGAAAAATCATTGAGTCGTTGGCAGGAGCAGCGATATGACCGTTTCGTTCGCGACGCCGACGCGAATGCAAAGGACGCGATTGCCAAGACATCCAGTCAGCTTGGCGTGCTGTCACCCATCTTGGTTTGGGTCTACGCGTTGTCGATGTCCCTCATCGCCTTCGATCAGATCATGTCGGTCGATCCCCACTGGTTTTCGACGATGTTCGGAGGTTTCTACTTCATGTCAGCGGTCTACTTGGCGATGGCATTTGCCGCGATTGGCGTGGCGGTACTTCGTCAGCAGCATCCATTGTTTCTGGCCAAAATCGAACGACGCACCCTGTGGGATCTCGGAAAGCTGCTCTTCGGTTTCGGTATTTTCTGGGCGTATCTGTTCTGGAGCCACTATCTGCCGATTTGGTACGGAAACCTGCCGGAAGAAACTGCGTGGATCATCGTGCGTCTGCGTGAGCAACCGTGGCACGGCATTGCGTGGTTCGTGCTTGGTTCCTGCTTTATCGTACCGTTTCTCCTCGGCTTGAGCAGGGACGTGAAGCAAGTGCCCATCCTGCTGTTCGGAACTGCGCTGATCGTTGCCATCGGGCTTTGGGTCCAGATGTACCTGCTTTTCGCGCCGACATTGTATCCTGACACCATCCCGCTAAGCTTCACGGATCTTTTCGTGACGCTTGGCTTCTTGGGAGCGTACCTGCTTTCCGCCTCTTACTATCTCGAGCGCGTGCCGCTCATTCCGTTTGGTGACCTCTACTAACGGCTGCCGATCCGGTCGTTCGGTCGGGCAAGGGTGTTGCGCCCGGCGTGAGCGCTGTCACGTACTTGGCTGTTATTACGTGGTATGCCGCTGCACGACGCGGCAATTTTGTTTGGTCCGTTAGGACTGAAGAGCAAGAAACGATCCGGCGGCAGGCATCCGTTGGAGCAGATGCCGAGCACGCCTTATCGTCTTGGTCGATTCGCGACTCCTAGCGGAGACCAGTTCCTAGAACGGGATGTCGTCGTCATCGAAGGAAACGGGTTCGCCCATCGGCGGCATTTCTTCCGAGCGTCCACCGCCACCACCGCTTGCGCCGTAAGATGATCCGCCACCGACTCGCTCCACGGCGAGTCCGCTTTCCTGGCGACCGCCGCCGATGAACTGTACGCTCTGAGCGAGTATTTCGGTGGTATAGCGATCCTTACCTTCCTGATCTTGCCACTTGTTGGTTCTGATCCGGCCTTCGACAAATATTTCCCGACCTTTCTTGAGATATTGGCCGCAGTTTTCTGCGGTTTTTCCGAAGGTCACTACACGGTGCCACTCGGTGGTTTCCACCCATTCGCCGTTAGGATTTCTGCGACGGTCATTGGTGGCGAGCCGGAGATTGCAGACTGCGGTCTGGCCCTGCGTGTAACGAAGTTCGGGGTCGGCACCGAGGCGGCCCATCAATAACACCTTGTTCAAGCTCATGGTTTACCTCCAAGACGCCTCGTGAAAGGCATATTTTCTTTACTGTTCGGCGGGTTACGCTACTGCGCAACAATGCTCCGCAGGGCTTATGGGGCTTTCTGCGTTCGCTAAGCGAAACACGGTCTATACCTCGATCGAGGCGCCCTTGTCATACCCGGCATTCTCTCTCTTACGGTGGCCGGGATGAACAATTATCGTCGCTTCGGTTAAGAAAGATTCCTCGATCGCTTTTCTCCAGGCGTCCAGATACCTTGTGTTTCCATGGCGTTTCCCTTATAAGCCTAGACTCGAAATTTCTGTAACCAATAGCTTTCTATCATCAGGGACTTATGCAGGTTCCAAAGCGAAAAACTTCAAAGTCAAAGCGCAACATGCGGCGCTCTCATCACGCTCTTACTCCGGGGCGCACTCATAGCTGCCCGAACTGCGGTGGATCGGTGAAGTCTCACCATGTCTGCCTGTCTTGCGGTCAGTACCGAGGTCGTCAACTGCTGCAGGTCGAGCAGTCCGAGTAGGTGAGTCCGGACCGGTGAGCCTGCTCGGGCGCGCTTGCTCGCTGAGCGGGCCTGCGCTGTTACTTTTCTCTTGGCGGGTTAAGGAGCAGCTACCCGCAGCGAGGAAGGGCTCGCCGTTACACAGACGCGCGTAGCAGATCCGAAAGAAGAGGGGACACTGAAATGGCATCGAATGGTACGCTTCCCGCCTACCGTTCCGGGTTGCCGGTTGCCGTGGACGCCATGGGCGGCGACAACGGCTTTATCGTGCAGGTTGAAGGCGCAATTGAAGCCTACAAGGACTTCGGCGCCCGCTCGATACTGGTCGGTCCGGAGGACGATTTGCGAAGCACGCTTGACGCTCTCGGCGGCAAGCATCTCCCGTTGAAGATTCGCAACGCCTCGCAAGTCATCGCGATGGATGACTCTCCGGCGCGCGCGGTTCGACGCAAGCCCGATTCGTCTCTCTGTGTTGCCTATCAACTGGTTCAGTCCGGCGAAGCTTCCGCGATCCTCAGCTCCGGCAACTCCGGCGCAATGATGGCTGCAGGTCGAATTATTCTCGGACTGTTACCGGGGATTGAACGTCCGGCCATCGCCACGCTCTGTCCGGTTGCCTGTAGCGATCGGCCCAACGTGATTCTCGATTCCGGTGCCAATGTCGAGTGCCACGCGCAGAATCTCGTGCAGTTCGCCGTCATGGGCGCAATCTACTATTCGACCTTGTTCGAGCAGGAGCGCCCAAAGGTCGCCCTGCTGTCCAACGGGACCGAGGCGTCGAAGGGGACAGATGTCATTCGGGCGACATCGATGATTTTGTCCCAAATGGATACGATCAATTACATCGGCTACGTCGAAGGACGGGATGTGACCACACAGGCAGCCGATGTCATCGTCTGCGACGGGTTTGTCGGCAATATCCTGCTCAAGTCGATGGAAGGTTGTGTGCGGCTTATCTTTGAACAACTCCGTCACGAGTCGAAAAAGGGACTGGTTCGCAAATTGGGTCTCGGCCTCTCGAAGGGTGTATATCGGGAAGTGTTCGCGGAAAAGTTCGATTACACGGCGCACGGTGGAGCGCCGCTCCTCGGATTGACGAAGTTGGCAGTCGTGCTCCACGGTTCCTCGGACGCTCGGGCGGTGAAGAACGCTATCCGGCTTGCTGACTCGTTCGTTGCGCGAAAGATGACCGAGAAAATCGCGGTCGCGTTGACGCAGCTCGACGAGAGCATGCCCGCCACAAATATCGACGGCGAGATTCTTTCGGGAGTGTTCGCGACGAAACGCGCGGAAGCTGCGGGGTTTGGCAAGCGGGTCGAGGCCAAGAAGGCCGAAGGACGACGCGAGGTCGAGGACGACGACGGCGAGCCTGATACGGTGGAGATTGAGGCTCCCGACCTTGTAGATCGCTAACTAGGGGTAGATCGCTAACTAGGGGTAGATCGCTAACTAGGGGCGGATCGCCAATCGGGTTTTCTGATGGAAGTCGGTGGTTCATCAACACTTCGTACACGAATAAGAAGGACGTGGAACGATACTGCTGCGGAGGATCGAGCGTGACTACACCATTATCAGGACAAGTCGCTGTGGTGACCGGCGGGGGTCGAGGCATTGGCCGGGCTGTCAGCGAGCACCTTGCGCAGCTGGGCGCCCGAGTTGCTGTGAACTACAGTCGGAGCGCGGATGCAGCAAATGCAGTGGTGAAGGCGATTGAGGCAAACGGCGGTGAGGCCATTGCAGTAGGGTTCGATGTGTCCGATGAAGCGGCGGTCCAGCAGGGCATCAAGGAGGTGCTCGAGCGGTTCGGCCGTATCGACATTCTCGTGAACAACGCTGGGGTGACCTCTGATGGGTTACTCGTGAGAACAAGTGCAGAGGAGTGGCGCCGCACAATCGACATCAACCTCTCCGGCGCGTTTTTCTGCTCAAAAGCGGTGGCGAAGTCGATGATGAAAGCTCGCGCCGGTCGCATCATCAATATCAGCTCGGTGATCGGAGAGATGGGAAACCCCGGACAGGCCGCTTACGCTGCTTCGAAGTCCGGAATCTTCGGTTTGACCAAGAGCATGGCTCGTGAGCTTGGCAGTCGCGGCGTGACCGTAAATGCGGTTACCCCGGGCTATATCAAGACCGATATGACGGCGGAACTTCCGGAGGCGCAAAAGGACGCCCTTCAGGCGCAGATTGCGTTAGGACGACTCGGAGAACCGGAAGATATAGCCGGTGTTGTTGCCTTCTTTGCACTACCGGCTTCAGCATACATTACCGGTCAAGTGCTAGGCGTGAACGGGGGCATGCACATGTAGTGTAAACTAGGCGGCATGATGCTTAGCCGTGCTGCCTCCGGTAAGCGCACCTTGTGCTTTTATGGCTCGGGCGGGGTGCTTTCACGGCTGGGGCGGGACCAACCCACGAGAATTCCCCGATTGTGGCAATGGGGGTCGATTCGATTGGTTTCTGGGAGCGGAGCTTGCTCCAAATACTTGATTGTCTTCTCGAAATATAGTTTTATTAGTCGTTATTTCTTACCGCTAAGGGTGGTTTTTGGCGGTGGGATGAGACGAGAGTGAAACGAAGTCTCTGGACATTCCGCTCACCAGCGTGTCTAAGAGCCTGCTTGGCAGTGCTGCTCTGAGACAGCACCCGATCTAGCAACGGCGTGTCCGTGTAAATTGGGAAAGCGTCTCTTGCGATTGCTGAAGGCAAACGACGGCAGGGGGTCCTGCTTGCGAGGGCCTTGGGCTTCTGGTGTAGTGCTTTTATCTAATTCCCGTGTGTTGGATTCGGAGGATTGAAACGCGATGTCTGCTGATACCGCAGAAAAGGTGAAGAGTATTATTGTCGAGCAACTTGGTGTGCCGGCGGAAGAGGTAACCGAGAGTGCTTCGTTTATTGAAGATCTGGGCGCCGATTCGCTCGATATCGTGGAGTTGGTGATGGCGCTCGAGGAAGAGTACGATATCGAGATCTCCGACGAAGACGCTGAGAAGATTCTAACCGTTGGTGACGCTATAAATTATATCGGCGAGCACACGTCGTAATCGTTTCCCGCTTGCTGTGCGAACCGGGAGGGTACTGTGCGAGCCTCCGGTGAAAGAAGATCAGAGGCGTATCACCAGGAGGCGTGCCCTGCTGGTGATGTGCTGCCTGCGGGGCGAATTTGAGCTTCACGGGCAGAAGAACGAAGCGTGAGCTTCATTCGGAGCGGGTAACTTATTCGGACCCGAGACTGGAAAGGTTGCTGAGCACCATCGGTTGCTGAGCTTTCCTTTACGGCCTCGGGTTTTTTATTTGCAAACGGGGATTTCGCTACGATGAGTAAGCGCTCGTTTGCAGCTTGTGGGCAGCTCAATACGGCCAGAGGCTGATGGGCAGAGGCGTATGCGATGAAATGCCAGCGTTGTGACTCTTCGAAGACGCGCGTGGTGGACTCCCGCGAGGGGGTCGATGGCCGTTCCGTGCGTCGCCGCCGCGAGTGCGAGAGCTGCGGCTTTCGTTTCACGACGTTCGAGCGTGTTGAAGAGAGCCTGCCAATGGTGATCAAGAAAGGCGGTCAGCGCGAGTCGTTCGACCGCTACAAGGTGCTTAGCGGCATGAAGCATGCCTGCGAAAAGCGGCCCGTCAGCGTCCTTGATCTCGAAGATGCAGTAAAATCGATTGAAGCTCGTTTGCTCGAATCAGGAGAGAAGGAAGTATCGAGCGAGACCATTGGAGAGATGGTCATCGAGTTGCTACGAGAGCTCGATCAGGTTGCTTACGTTCGTTTCGCCTCGGTCTATCGCGAATTCTCGGACGTC
>JAGRAW010000169.1 GCA_020434415.1 Bdellovibrionales bacterium | reverse complement strand
ATGCTCGCTGCTATGTTTTTCTTGCTGTGGGAGAGAATGGGATGCGATGGGACGACAAGCTACCGGCGCACTTCCGAACTAAGCCAGACCGATTGATTCCGACAAATGGCGAGCAAGAATAGAAACGAAGACGCGGCAAACGAGGATCTCAGTGAGCAGTCACTGCAGCGCCACACGTCCGCCCACACGCCATCGGAAGCGCAAGCCACTGAAGACACTGAGCTTTCCACCACCGACGCCTGCCTTTTTCGAGGCAGCTTTCAGCACGCGCTCGACGATAAGGGGCGAGTGAGCATCCCTGCGTTGTTCCGAAAGGCACTTGAGGAGCAGGGTGTTTCCACCCTAGTGCTAACGAACTTCATCACCGACGGCGCACGTTGTCTTGACGGATTTACCCTTCCAGCCTGGCGAGCCTTCGAAGCGAAGCTCAGCGCGCGAAGCCGTTTCGATCCTCAAGTCCGCAAACTTGAGAACTTCTACCTCGCCCGGGCAGCACTTTGCCCGCTAGACGGCAGTGGTCGGGTCAACATTCCGCCATACCTGAGGGCTTATGCGGGTATGGAACGAGACGTCGTCTTCACAGCATCTCTGCACGGTTTTCGTGTTTGGGACAAGAGGGTTTGGGAGTTGGTCTTCCGCGAAGCCGAAACCGCACTGCTGGAGGACCCCAGCTTATTTACGGATGTAGACGTATGAAGCCCCTGACGAACGACACTATTCGGCATCGCCCGGTCCTTGCCCGTGAGGTGTTGCTGTGGGCGGAAGGGGTAGGGGAGCCCTCGTTGCTGCTCGACGGCACCCTCGGCAGCGGCGGCCATAGCGAGCTACTACTGACGCGGTTTCGAAACGCCTTCTTGATTGGTCTCGACCGGGACCGCGCCGCTGTCGCACGTGCAGCAAAGCGCCTGGAACCCTTCTCGGAGCGCATTTTCTTGAAGCAGCGCAGCTTTGCCACCATTGCCGACTTAGCTTCTGACCTACCGGAACAAGTGCGTGCGCGACGCGGCGCTCTCTGCCCGTCGGAACACTTGCTGTTTGACTGCGTGGTGCTCGACTTGGGAATTTCCAGTGACCAGTTAGATGATCCTTCCCGCGGCTTTTCTTTCATGCACGACGGCCCTCTCGATATGCGGATGGACCTCACCCAGGAAGCGTCAGCCGCCACCCTGCTGAACGAAGCGTCCGTTCAGGATCTCGCCAGACTTTTTCGACAAGGCGGTGTCGGTCCGTTGAGTCGTGCGCTCGCCGCCGAAATTTTTTCTCAGCGACCCGTAGCGTCCACCAAGGCGCTTGCCGAAATATGTGCGCGAGTACTCCGGCGAGGCAAAGCCAAAAAAGGTGCCCGAAGCGGCCATCACCCGGCGACCGTTCCCTTTCAGGCCTTACGTATCGCCGTCAACAACGAGTTTCAGGCATTAGAGCAGTTCCTCGCTGCAGCTCCGGATTTTCTCGCTCCGGGTGGGCGACTGCTCGTTATCAGTTTCCATTCTCTCGAAGACAAACTGGTTGCGGGAAAGATGCGACAATGGTCGCGTGTTGACACCGCTCCGCGAGGATTGCCTTCCCTCGAGCGCCCGCTGGGGCGACTCCTTACGCGCAAAGCGGTCGAGGCGGACCCGGACGAAATTCGTGATAATCCGCGAGCTCGCAGCGCGAGACTCCGGGTGTTCGAACGAGAACGGGAGGCGGCGTAGGCTAATGACGACGCACTCGATTGGTTTTCGCTCGATGCACGGGGAGTGGTTCAGCGCCCAACACGTGCGGACCCGTAACGGCGAGCCCACCGGCAATCGCAAGGTCCGTCGAATCGTGCTCGCCTGCATACTGTTTGCGGGCCTGCTGATCCAGCTCGGAGTGCGGCTGGCTATTATCGAAGAAGGCTATCGCCTGGAGGCCCTTCGACGGGAGACGTTACTGAACGACGAACGGCTTCGCGCCGTTCGGCTCGAATGGTCGACACAAAGCCGCCCTTCTGCGCTCGCTGATGCTGCAGCAGAACGGCTTTCACTATATGCCACGATGCCGCAGCGCATCAGACGAATTGATTTTGCCACGACGGAGCTGTCGAAATGACGTATCACCCTTCTCCCTGGCGGCCCTCCTCGATGCAATCGCAGCGCCTTGTTCGTCGGCAATCGCCGGTGAGCCTCGGGAGGTCTGCCGCCATTCGACCCGCAGGTGGATGGACCGGATCGTTCAATGACGCCGTAAAAACCTGCATCGAACAGTGCCTAGCGCTGGTGTTACTGCGAGACGGAAGTGTTCCGACCGGACAACCTGAGCGTTCAGCGTCGGTAACGCTGCGCCTGCTCGGCATCGCGGCGGTCGTCGCCTGCATTGTCGCTAGCCTGGTCTGGCGCCTGTCCAGTCTGCAGGGAACGCAACATCGCCAGTGGCTACAAATTGCCGCGAAACAGCATCGCTCGCAGATCACGGTCCACGGCGCTCGGGGAACCATACTCGATGCGGCAGGCCGAACCCTTGCGGTTTCCGTACCGGCTTTCTCGTTAGCCGCCCATCCGAACAAAATTGAAGATCCGGCAAAAACGGCCGCCTTGCTGAGCGAAGCGCTTGGTACGGACCGGGAGGAGCTTGAACGGGAACTTCGCCGGGAAAAGCGTTTTGTCTGGCTCGCCAGGGGACTCCCGCATGAAAAGCGCTCGGCAATCGAATCGCTTGACCTAGCGGGCATTTCGTCATTTGACGAATTCCGCCGATACTACCCGCAGCAGAGTCTGGCGGGCACGGTGCTGGGTCGGGTCAGCATGGAAGGCGAGGGGCTCTCCGGACTGGAACTTGCGTTCAATACCGAGCTATCGGCACCCCAGTATAAGCTGCCGGTGCGCCGCGACGCTCGCGGTCGCCTGGTGCCTGCCAGCGTCTGGGGAGCTGCACAGTCCCATCAGTCGCTGTTCACACGGACAGCACTCACGCCGAATCCTCCATCGACCGAAGAAAGCGATCCGCTTCGTGGGGAAGGAAGCCGGGTAGTGCTCAGTATCGATTCGGTCGTCCAGGCGATCGTCGAGAAGGAGTTTGCTGCCGGGAAGGCGCAGGCAGAGGCAAAAGATGTCTACGGCGTGTTGATGGATGCGGATAGTGGCGAGCTGCTTGCAGTAGCTCAGTCCAATTCCTTCAACCCGAACTCCGAGGGGGGGGTGCGTCCCGAACAGCTACGCACCGTAGTGCTGCAAAACAGCTTCGAGCCCGGCTCGACGATGAAGCCGTTGATCGCCGCGGCAGCGCTCGACCAAAAGCTCGTTGGCGGAAATGAAATGTTGGATTGCGAAGGCGGACGCTACCGTTTCGGGGGTCATACGATTCGTGACGTGCATCCGATCGATACCGTCTCTTTCAGCGAGGTACTGGTCCAGTCATCGAATATCTGCATGGCGAAAATCGGGGCGCGAATGGGAATCAAGCGTCTCCACGAAGCGCTCGAGAGCTTCGGTTTCGGCAAGACTACGGGCTTGGAACTGAAAGGGGAGGCTGCCGGAATTCTTCGGGCTCCTGAACGCTGGCGCACGATCGACATTGCGACTCACTCCTTCGGACAGGGTGTTGCCGTCACCGCTCTGCAGCTCGTGCAAGCCTACGGTGCGCTGGCCAACGGCGGGCTGCTCGTTCGTCCCACACTGCTGAAACAGCCTACCGGCGAGCCCGTTGAAAGCCGTCGTATTCTTCGGCCGGAGACAGCAAGCACAATCAGTCAAGCCATTCGCGGGGTAACCGAGGCAGAGCACGGCACCGGCAAGAAGGCGAAGATCTCCGGCGTGACCGTCTATGGAAAAACCGGCACCGCACAGAAAGCCCGACGGGATGGCCGAGGCTATGATCCTGACCGAGTCCTTGCCTCCTTTATCGGCTACGTCGATGGACAAGAGGTTGGCCTCGACCGACGGCTGGTGATGCTGGTGATCGTGGACGAACCGGGGGTCAAGCCGCGCTGGGGTGGCACCTTGGCCGGGCCCATCTTCCGGCGCAGCATGGAGCGCGTTCTTTCGCATCTGCTGACCCAAGACTCGGGGCTGCAGACCGCTTCCGCCGGTCGTCGGCTAGTGCTATAGCTCGGCCATGCCGAACAAGAAATCACTGGGTGACGTATTTTCCGGAGTTCCGCTTACCCTCGTCGGCGATAGCCCGACAGCGTGGGAAACTATCGAGGTAACAGGGGCTGTTCTCGATTCGAGGCAGGTCGTTCCGGGGTCGCTCTTTCTCGCGGTAAAGGGCGCGAAATCGGACAGTCACGCCTTCATTCCACAGGCCATCGAGAACGGCGCCGCCGCCGTTTTGGTAGAGTCCCGTTGCATTGCCGAAGCCTCCGCCGTCGCGCGACACATTCCGGTGTTTGCAACCGACAGTCCGCGAGAAGCACATGCTCGAGTTGCAGCCAATCTGTTCGAACATCCTTCCTCTGCGCTGAAGTCCATCGCGGTCACCGGAACGAACGGGAAGACCTCGGTGAGTTGGATCGCAGCGAACTTGCTAGCAGCCATCGACGGTCCTTCGGCGCTCATCGGCACTCTCGGAACCGCGGTTATCGACTCCCAGGCAGGTCAACGGCCTACGTTTAGGACGACTGACAACACCACCCCGGACCCGCTTTCCACCCAGCGCTTTCTTGCCGAGGCGAAGCAGCAAGGCGCGCGCTCAGCGGTGCTCGAAGCGACTTCCCAAGGTCTGGTGCAGCAGCGCACCCGCGGCATGCAGTGGGATTGTGGTATTTTCACCAACTTGACTCGAGACCACCTCGACCTCCACGGTGACCTTGAAACGTATGCTCGAGCGAAAGCAACTTTGTTCGAAGTCGAGCTGGCTGAAAGCCGCAAATCTTCTCGAATTGCAGTACTCAATATCGACGACCCGATTGGTGCGCGCATGCACGACGCGTATGCAAAGCGATTTCAGGATATCACCGTGGTCGGCTACAGCACGCACCAAGCGACTGCTGACGCATTGCTCGTCGAAAGCCTCGGAGATTTGTACGGCACGCGGTTACGGCTTCGAATTCTGGGCCACGAACTCGAAGTGCAAAGCCGCCTCGTCGGTGCCTATAACGCAAGTAACATCCTTGCAACGCTCGCTGCGCTGGTAGCTCTAGGCTACAAGCCCGGAGCGTTGAGCGAAGCGATGTCCGAAGTGGCTGCCGTTCCCGGACGGCTTGAGCTTGTGGCCCCGGCGAAAGTCCATGTCTTCGTCGATTACGCACATACCCCCGATGCTCTTGTAACTGTGCAGCAATCGCTTCGGCCGCTCTGCTCCGGTCGCCTCATCACGGTGTTCGGTTGTGGGGGGGACCGCGATCGGGGCAAGCGACCGCTGATGGGACAGGCGGTTGCCGAGCTTTCCGATATCGCGATCGTCACCTCGGATAACCCTAGAACGGAAGATCCCCACCGAATCATCTCCGACATTCTTCCCGGCCTCTCGCCGGCACATGCCCGTCAGGATTTTCGCTACGAGATCGAGGTATTGCGCGACCAGGCGATACATCGTGCCCTGGAGCTTGCCGAATCGGGTGACGCAGTTTTAATTGCCGGCAAAGGACATGAACCGTATCAAGAGATTTGCGGGGTAAAGCATCCCTTCGACGATCGCGAGGTTTGCCTTGAGGCGATGCGGTCGAAAGGGGTATTGAAGCAGGATAGTGGTTGAGCGATTAGCCGAGTTGCTGCGCCAGATCGGCAGCCGTAGCGCGCTCCACCGGGAGTAGTATCTTTCGTTCTTCTTCGTTCAGCGAAATAGTCGATGCTCTATTCAATACTGTATTCTCTGCGAGACACCTTCGGTGTCCTCAACGTATTGCGCTATCTGACCTTCCGGTCGGTCCTCGCGTTCATCCTGACCATTGCGCTGGTCCTCATCTTTCAGCCTCGTTTCATTCGTTGGTTCCGTAGCCGTCAGCTCGGGCAGCCCATCCGCGACGACGGTCCTCAAACTCATCTGACCAAGGCCGGTACACCGACGATGGGTGGCCTGGTGGTCGTGCTTGCCGTCATCGTGAGCACCCTTTGTTTTGCCGATCTCACCAACGCCTACGTCTGGGTGACGCTCGGGCTGACGCTGAGCTACGGCGCGCTCGGCTTTATCGACGACTTCACCAAGGTCAAGGGAAAGCATAGCCGCGGCGTCTCCGCGAAGACGAAGCTTGCCTGGCAGATTGTCCTCGCCGCAGGAGCGATCGTCGCTTTGCTCTCACTTTCTCCCGATTTCTCGACCACCATCAGCATGCCTTTTTTCAAGAATCTTCAGTTAGATCTTGGCCGCTGGTGGTTTATTCCCTTTGGGACCTTAGTAATTGTCGGGTGCGCGAACGCGGTGAACTTGACTGATGGATTGGACGGCTTGGTGATTGGGCCGGTAATGACAGTCGCTTTCGCCTACGGCGTGTTCGCCTATGTCGCCGGTCATTATCAGATTGCCGAGTATCTGCAGATTCCCTACATCGCCGGCAGCGGCGATCTGTCGATTTTTGCAGCGGCATTGGTCGCGGGTGGATTGGGCTTCCTGTGGTTTAACGCGTTTCCGGCTCAGGTCTTCATGGGCGACGTCGGCTCGCTCGGTCTTGGGGGTGCCCTCGGCATTCTGGCAGTCGTCACCAAGCAAGAGCTGGTCCTGGTTATCGCCGGTGGTGTGTTTGTGCTCGAAGCGCTTTCCGTAATCGCTCAAGTCACGTCGTTCAAGCTTACCGGACGCCGTGTCCTGCGCATGGCGCCGCTCCACCACCACTTCGAATTGAAGGGATTGCCGGAGCCGAAGATCATCGTCCGCTGCTGGATCATTTCGATTATCCTGGCGCTGTTGGCAATTGCCACGTTGAAGCTACGCTGACTTGTCGAAGCTCTGTCCTCCTGACAGAACACCCTCAAAAGCTTAACTGGTCAAATTGTCTATAGTTTTCCCATCCTGCGCCACTATCCAAACACGGTCTTTTTCCGGCTGCGAAACTCTCTGATCCCCTCTACAATGCAGACCTGGTAACCACCTCTCTGACTAGATTTGAAGCAATGTACCGAAGTGAATCTCCGGCACGCCCCGATGGATGGCTGCTGGCAGCGACTTTCATTCTCCTCGCCGTAAGCGTCTTGATGGTGTTTTCCACTACGGCCGTGCCGTCACAGGAATTCTATGGCGACTCGACATCGATGGTGAAACGGCACTTGCTGCATATGATCGCTGGGCTCGCAGTTTTCTTTGTCTTTAGTCGGCTGAATCCCTTGCTGCTGCAGCGCATCGCTGTCCCATTGTTATTCCTTACATTGAGTCTGCTTATCGTCGTGCTTATTCCTTCGGTCGGCCACTCTGCCGGGGGCGCTCAGCGATGGCTGACGGTAGGCCCTTTGCGGATGCAGCCGGGTGAACTCGCTAAAGTGGCGATCATCATCTATTTCGCAGCGTATATTGATGCGAATCGGGCGCGGATGAACTTATTGGTGCCCGGCGCGATTGTGCCGCTTGTAGTCATCTCCGCTTTAGCGGGCCTGCTGCTGCTGGAGCCGGACTTCGGTTCCACAGCCGTGCTGACGCTAGTCGTGTTATTCCAGCTTTTTACCGTATGTCGGTTAAGCCATCTCGTCGGCTTGGGAGTGCTCGCGGCAACAGCGGGTTCAATTCTTATTCTCACGAGCCCGTATCGAATGCGACGCCTCCTCGCGTTTCTCGACCCGTTTCAAGACGCCAGCGCAAGCGGCTATCAGCTGATTCAATCGCTAATCGCCGTGGGCTCAGGGGGCATGAGCGGTGCCGGCCTGGGAGCAGGAAAGCAAAAACTTTTTTATCTCCCGGCCGCACACACTGACTTCATCTATGCGGTGATTGCGGAGGAACTAGGCTTGCTGGGTGCCCTATTTGTGCTGGGAGTGTTTCTGCTGGTGCTTGCACGGGGCTTACTGGTCGCAAAACGATTGGCGGGACACCCGTTTCTTTCCACACTCGCCGTTGGTTGCACGATGCTGATCGTGCTTCCGGCGCTGCTGAACGTCGGCGTGGTAGTCGGACTGCTTCCCACGAAAGGAATGGTGCTTCCCTTGGTTGCCTACGGCGGCACCGCGATGATGGTTCATCTCGCTGCGATGGGCATTCTGCTGCGATTGTCGAAAATGGACCCTTCCTGAGGAGCGCGATGCGAGTAGTACTAGGAGCAGGCGGCACCGGTGGGCACGTCTTTCCCGCAATTGCGGTAGCGGACGAACTCCGTCGGCAGCGTCCTGAGGTCGAGATTCTGTTCATCGGTCTTGGAAACGAGCTGGAACGTCGACTGCTGACCCAGGCAGGGTATCGATGGGAGGCAATTCCGTTCGTGCCGATTACCGGAGCGGGCGTTCGAGGGTTGCTGAGGTTCTGTCTCGCTCTTCCGGGAGCGCTCCTTCGTGGCATCGCGGTATTCCG
>JAGRAW010000168.1 GCA_020434415.1 Bdellovibrionales bacterium | reverse complement strand
CGATACTGGCCGACGAGGTAGACCTCCTCGGCCTCGGTGACGGCTACAACACCCACCGCGATGCGGGTCTCGACGACGCCGTAGATGCCGCGCGCACCGTCGGGACGGATCACCTGGTCCTCGCGGACCGTTATCCACGGATTCTGATAGACTACGCGACTGCTGACGCGCTTCCAGGGATTTTCTTCGCTCATAGACTTCCGGTGTAGAACCAAACTGCCGATTCTGCCACACTCTGCTTTCTATGGCGATTTCCGACGAATGGCAACAAGAACTCCGGCAATTCGAACAGCTTGCGGCGCAGTGGAGCACTCGGCGGTTCAGCACCGCTACCGTGAAGCGATTTCGCACGCTCGTGCACTCCTTCTACCGACAGCATGGTCGTGATGCTCCATGGCGCAGGAATCGGACGCCGT
The DNA here is from genome assembly GCA_020434415.1 of Bdellovibrionales bacterium. Classification (GTDB taxonomy): domain Bacteria; phylum Bdellovibrionota_C; class UBA2361; order SZUA-149; family SZUA-149; genus JAGRAW01. The sequence goes on along the minus strand of JAGRAW010000168.1, from coordinate 8,023 downwards.
ATCGCGTGCTTGTTTCGGAGATAATGCTCCAGCAAACGCAGGTTCCACGAGTTGTCGAGCCCTACGGACGATTCTTGAAACTGTTTCCAACCTTTCAAGCACTCGCTGCCGCGGCGCCGCACGAAGTGATCCGGGCGTGGCAGGGCCTTGGCTACAATCGACGCGGATTGGCGCTGAAAAAGACGGCTGAGCAGGTCGTCGCTCACTTCAACGGACGCCTGCCCCGGGACACGGAGTCGCTGACCGCGCTTCCCGGTATCGGGACATACACTGCCGCGGCCGTCCGCGTCTTTGCCTTCGAGATTCCTGATGTCGTGATCGAAACAAACATTAGAACGGTGTATTACCACTTTTTCTTTCACGGGTGGCAGACTGTGTCTGAAGCGGACCTCGAGGATCGGATCCGGCAGAGCCTCGACGTGGAGCAGCCGCGAGAGTGGTATTACGGACTGATGGACCTGGGCAGTGCACTGAAACGTTCCGGTGTGAAGCTCAATCGCCTAAGCCCGAGCTACCGGACTCAGTCGACGTTCTCCGGTTCTCGACGTGAGGTGCGCGGTAAGGTGCTGCGAGCTGTTAGCGTAAAAGACCGGGTAAGCCGTCAAGCGCTCGAGCGCTGCGTTGGAGGGGACGCGCGGCTCGGCGAAGTGCTTGAGCAGCTCTGTGCCGAAGGGTTACTGGAGGCGACTGGGCGTTCGTTCAAGCTTCCGTCGTAGCCGGCTCGGCAATTTCATTGCTGAGTCTCGCTCGTTAGCGAAAGGAATCGAAAATACTTTGCGCGTGCAGGCGACCATTTTCGATGAAAATATTGCTCGTTTCGCAGCCGCAAGAAATCGAACCCGCGAGATAGAGCCCGGGGACGTTGGTTTCGAACGACGTCGGGTTGTGCGTAGGTATAATTGTCTGTGGGTCGACAGCGATGCCGAACGCTTCAAGTAACTCAGTCTCAGGACGATAGCCGGTCAGTAGAAAGACAAATTGGGCAAGCAACACGATCGAATGTCCGTTGGCGCGATCGATACTGTTGGCGCGATCGATACTGTGCGCGCACTCGATATGCACGGCTTCCTCGGTAATACGGGTGACGACACTGTCGAAATAGTGAGCAATCGATCCTTCACGCAGACGATTTTCAATGTCGGGGCGAACCCAGTATTTTACCGAGCTGCCAAGCGAGGCACCACGGTGAACAAGCGTGACCTTGCAGCCGTTTCGATACAGCTCAAGAGCGGTCTCGACGGCTGAATTTTGACCGCCGACGACCACCACGTTGCTCCCGTAGTAGCGGTAAGGCTCGTCATAAAAGTGTGCTACGTGCGGTAGATCTTCTCCGGGTATTTCGAGCCGATTGGGGCGATCGAAATAGCCCGTGGCGATGATCACACGCTTTGCCGCAAGCTCCCGGCCGCCTTCGAGGAATACGTTGAAACCGTGCTCTGCTTTTCTTCCTGAGACCGCTCGCTGGTGCAGAAGGACGTTCAGCCCGAAATGTTCGACCACCTTTCGATAGTAGACCAAAGCTTCTTGCCTCGTGGGTCGAACATGCGGAGTGACGAAAGGCAGACTTCCGAGCTCGAGCAGCTCGGGGGTGGAAAAGAAGGTCATGTTGGTAGGAAAACGACGAATTGCGTCGGCAACGCCTCCCTGTTCGACTATGAGATGGCTGTAGCCTCGCCGTTGCGCTTCGATTCCACAGGAAAGTCCGGCAGGGCCGCCTCCGATAATGAGTACATCAACTGTTTCCATTAGTCTGGTATAACAGTACGGTGAGTTTACAGACACTCCCAGCTACGTTGATTATTGATCAGTCGAAAACGCCGGATGCCGATGCCTAGCTACTACTTTCGCTCTCTGCTTTGCTCACTGCTTCTCCCGTTCGCGCTGATGTCAGGGCAAGCGGATGCCCAACCGACGGCGAATCCTACTGACAAGCAACCTCGGATTCGTGACAAGCCCTTTGCTGTCGTCGAGTATTTCCTTACAGAAAGCAGCCGAAGTAGTCGGGTCCCCGCGGAGAATGCCTTCCGGATGGAACGACAGTCGCAGGTGACTAACGATCGGTTGTTCGTGCTGGTCTACCACGTCGACTATCTCAACACTCGAGGCTGGCGAGATCCGTTCGGGAAGCCCGAGTTTAGCGAGCGCCAGGAAATGTACGCGGCTGAATTCCGTCATCCGCGAGTTGAGCCGACCATGACGGTGATAAACGGCAGCGTGTATTCGCCGGGCAATCAGTATGATTTGGTGATGCGGAACGTGAATGTCGCAATGCGCAAGAAACCGAAGATTGGACTTGAGGTGCACCGTCGGAAAGGTGAGGGGCGTTCGATCCAACTCGACTTCACCGCGCATGGCGCCGACCGCATCCGTCGCGAGTTCTTTCTGTTTCATGCTGCCGTGATCGAAGGAGAACGGTTGTCGACCGTGCAGGCCGGCGCAAATGCTGATTACACCTTCACCCACACTAATATCGTGCACCACCTCGCCTCGCAGCGATTCGATAACGATGGCCGGGGAAGCCTCGAGATACTCCTTCCCGGTCCCGACGTAGCTAACCCGGACCGACTCGGCATTATCTACTTCGTGCAAGATCCGCAGACGAAGGAGATTTGGGCGGCAGGGCGGATGAAGATTTAGCGGTTCCGGTAGTAAGGAGGCGTAGGGAGCGCCGCCAAGGGGCGGTGTGGCGTCGGTGTTACGCCTTGTCTGAGCGATGGCCACGCACTTGCTTTGTCATTGTGGGGAATGCTGCGGCTTGCCGCTGCATGACGTGACAATCTTGTTTGGTCCGTTAGGACTGAAGGAGCCTGGGGGGAGGGGAAGAGGAGGAGGAAGAGGGTTTGGCTGAGTTCACCAAGATTGCCACAGGTAGGAAGATTGCCTGCGGCAATTTCCCACCTTCGCAATGACAATGGTGAGGCGACGATTGTTCCTATCGTGGCAAATCACGTTCTCAACGACAGTGGTGGGGTGATGGTTCGGTGAGACGACTAAAGGCCGAGAAAACGGTTCGTCAGTCCCAGCAGGAACGTCACATCCGTGGTGCCTTGGTCCGGTGCCGGATTCTCGCGGATTAGCAGTTCGAGGGTGGAGCTGCTTCCGAGCCCAATCTTCAGGCCGAGGTCCAAGTAGAGCTGATAATTAGGGAAGCGCTCGATGTTCGCGACATAGTTAGAGCCGCCTTGCACTCCCAGAAGGAGGGAGATGGTATCAAAGGCCTCCCATTCACCGTAGAAAAAGCCGCCCAAACGGTGCTGCTCGAACCTGAACCCGGCCTGTTCCAGATCCGAGCTGAAAGCATACCCGACCCCGGCATAGCCGACGAGCCGCCCCAATCGCCGACTGAGCAGCAGCGTGCCAAGCAGGTCCACCCCGTTTTGCGAGAGTTGATCTTCCCCGGTAGGGAGTCGAACAGCCAGCGAGCCGGCGATAGCGGGCGCGTCAGCGCCTCCTTCAGTGAAGAGCCATTTGTTTTCGAGAGTCACGTCACCGACTACGGTTCCTGGAGCCTCGACTGAAGCTCGCCTCCGGTCGTAGGTGTCTCCTCGAACTTCGAATTCGTCCTCACCAATATCGGGGTCGTTCCGAGGCCCGTCCGGCAAGGCGAATACCGAGTGCCAACCGTCGATGAAAGAATCAAGGACGCCACCCCCCTCCCAGAGGACAGGCACCTGGAGTCCCACTTCCCAGTGCTGCATCGGCGCAAACGAAACTTCCAACGCCAGCCGCCGCACTTCCGCGTCTATCAGGTAGCTACTTCCTTTGCGATTGACCGTATTCGACCAGGCGAAACTCCCCCCTACCTCTAGCTCCCCGGGAGAGAGCACAGCGGGGGAATCGGCTGCGAACGACTCGTGATAGAGCGCAAGCGGAAACTGATCGGCCAGCCGGATCGGGCCCCGCCCCCACTGCTGAGGACTCGTCTCCGACGCTATCGGAGCAGCGACTTCAGCGAAACTTAGTGGTGCGCGAGAGAAACTAGCCGCAAAAAAAAGAACGCCGCCGAGCAATGGGCCTCGGCAGCGCCACAGTAGCTGCACTATTTCCCTGCAGTCTTTGCCGGATAATTCTTGTCGAGCGTCTGGTTCCACTTCGCCACCTGCTCCTTGGTCTGCTCGAGCAATGGTGACGTGTCGCCTTGAATGGTGACCTTTACCATCTTGTCGCCTTGTTCGATGGCGTCGACGACAGATTGTCCATCAACCACCTTGCCGAAGACTGCGTGTTTGCCGTCGAGCCAGGCTGTCTCCTTGTGGGTGATAAAGAACTGACTACCGTTGGTGTTCGGACCCGCATTCGCCATCGACAGAACACCGGGACCGCTGTGGCGTAGAGAAGGATCGATTTCGTCAGCAAAGCGATATCCGGGACCACCGGTGCCGTTTCCAAGCGGGTCTCCGGTCTGAATCATGAAGTCACTGATGACACGGTGAAACTTGATCCCGTCGTAAAACCCGCGCTGAGCAAGATTCACGAAGTTGGCCACCGTCACCGGCACCTTGTCGGCATAGAGTTCCACCGTGATGGTGCCTTTATTCGTTTCGATGGTTGCCTTCAAATCTGCTGCCATAGCTGAACTCACTCCTACGATGCAAAATGATGCACATAATAAAGCAATTCGTCTGAACATATCTCCTCCTGTGAGAGCTTTCCATGGATAAGTTTTTTTACGTTAGAAGTCTGTAGTGCGCCTTTGGATACCCGAGCCCGAAAACTCGGGCTCGGGATACACCACCACTATCCGTAACCAACTATCCGTAACGCTGTCCCGGATTGGGCACGGTAATGCAGTGGACTCCCCCGTTCTGCGACTGTCGAACCAGAATCACGTTCTGCGGGTAACTGCGTCCCGGACGGCGTGAGCGGAAGGTCGGTCTGCCGCCATTAGTGTTTCCGACGTAGCGAAGGGTTTCAATAACAACATCACCATCTGCTTGGCGGTCGACCAAGGCAGCCCGTAAGATAGAGCCGCGTCGACTGGACTCGAACAGAACCGCCAGATTCCCGTCGGCTTCAGAAACAGGTTTCCATACGAACCCGCCCCCCTGAGACCCGGCACTGCTCGATCCGTCACTACAGCTCAAACGAGTTCCTGAACCTCCCCCGCTCGATGAATCGTCACCCGTCGAATCGGGCGTCGGCATACCGTCTGCGCCGGCGGCCCGAAGGACAGCGCCTCCATCGATCGGCGTATCGCCGACTACGCCAAACGGAAGCCCCGCGGCCAAGCCCCGAATGAAGAAGAAGCCCTGCCCATTTGTTACGCGCCATACTGCGGCGTCATACTGCGCTCGCCCGATAAAAGGTGCGGCCAGCGGCACGTCCGAGGAAATTCCCCAGACAAACGGTGCCATGCCATCGATGAGGTAGACGTGGAATCCGTTCAGGTCTCGAATGACACCCAATTCGGCACGTCCGTCGCCGTTAAAATCCCCCAGGACCGGGGTATCACCGCTAAAGCCATACAAGCGGGGCGGGAGTTGTTCTCCAGCGGCCGTGCGGACTAGCCAAAGCAGTTCTCCCGCCTGTTCACGAATGACGACAAAGTCACTTCGACGGTCGCCGTCCATATCGGCAGTAAGATGGGTGTCAGTACTGAAGCCCCAGGAAACCGGACTCAATGCAGCCATTCCCGAATTATTTGGAAGCCAGAGCTTGCTGTTATCGGGAAGGGTGCGAATGACTGCCAGATCTGTCTTTCCGTCGCCGTCGTAATCGGCCGGCAACACCGCGTCGCCTTTCAGACCGTAATGCAGCAACAACTCTCTCCGTCCGGCGGATTGCGACGAAGACAGTAAAAAGCGCCACAGGAGGTAGTCGCCGTCTTCGGCAACTGCCGCGGGATCAGCGATCCCGTCGCCATCGTAATCACCCGGAGCCGCAAGATCTTGACTACCTCCCAACTCGACGAAAGGACTCGGATGACTCTGGCCCCTTGCACCGCTGAAGAAGAACTGCAGAGGACCGCCGCTCGGTCGACGCAGCACGGCCAGGTCGGTCGCTCGATCGCCATTCGCATCAAGGACGACCGGACGATCGATTGCCGCTAGGCGGCTATCGTTCGCTGCTCGCGCTCCCGGGGACCCTACGGGAACCTGCGCCGCAGCGGTCGAGGTGCTCGTGGTGAATACATAGTAACGCCCCTCGCTCGGACGATAGAGCACGAAGTCGGCCTTTCCGTCATTGTCGACGTCGCTCGGCGAAGGCACATCGCCCGGAAGGCCGAATTGTCGGGATGATGTAATATTGCCGTCGGCATCAGCAATGTACCAGGTCCCGTCATTGCTGCGAAACACGGCGATATCGTCCCTCCCGTCTCCATCATAGTCTGCAGGGACCGGGACATCTCCGATTAATCCAAAGGCGACCGTACGCGTTCCGCCCGAACGACGCAGCAACCAAGAGGCACCCCCCGTCGTCGCGTCGGTGCGAAAGACCGCGAGATCCGTCTGATTGTCACCGTCATAGTCGGCCGGGACGGGCACATCGCCGACGGCTCCAAACTGACGGACACTCACCTCTCCGTCACCTAGATCGCCGTCGTTATCGAGGAGGTACCACTCGGCAGTCGAGGTGCGAAAAACGGCGAAGTCGCTGAAGCCATCACCGAAGTAATCGCCAGGGACCGGAATATCTCCCGGCGTGCCCCAGCTCCGCTGCACCGTCAACTCCGGAGCGCAGATCTTCCAAATCCCGAAACTTGGATTGAAGACGGCGGTCTTTCCGGCCTGTCCGGCAAGATAGTTACCCGGCACCGGGAGATCTTCGGCAGCACCGCAAGTGCGATCTTCTGCAACAGAGAACTCGGATACCACCGTATAGACACCGTGTTTGAAGACGCCAAACGCCGCACGGTTGTTGGTATCGAATGTCAGCGGTTCGGCAGTACCCGCCTTCGGCCCCAGCACCTGCAACAGCGATACACCAAGAAAGCCGAGAGTCTTCAGAGTTACTTTGTTCATTTTGACGCCTTACCTCTTCGCCGGACCGTTACGCGGGACTCCACTGCAGGAGCAGTCACTAAATTTCACTACACACGAGCTTTGAAAAATGGCTGCGCCCTAGCAAGCGCCCTGGATTAAAAGAGAACTTCATTCTTGACCAAACGAATAGAACTATGATAGCTTCGCGAGGGGCGCCGAGCGTTCGGGCTCCAATCTTCGATGACGGTACTCATACGGAACTTAGCCTTCTCTGATTATCGTAAGAGTCCTGGTTAGCGACGATTTGAAACTCGTCTTGAAACACGTCGATTCCAGCCATGGCATCAACCCTGGTATCAACCATGACGGTGGTTAGCTCCGCCTCTGTTGATAGCAAATGGCTTTCGGAGACGGCAAAGACAATTTGTGCCTAAAGACAGTTTGTCTGTAAGGACGAACTGCTGCTGAAGTCGTCAGCGTCGGTTTTACTCTAGGGATTTAGTAGCGCTAAATCGGAGAATAGAACCGTGGTATCTCGATTTTTCTCGCTTCTCACCGCACCCGTTTCAGCTTATTTCGAATTGACCGTGGGGGCACCGTGCAGGGCGGCTTCGTGTCGCGCAGTTTCCGACTACGGCACCAGTGCTGAGCGCCCAAAAGCCAAATCCAGCTACCCTGATGAATACCGGGAGTCGATTTGCCACGCCTCGAATCAGGCTCGACGCTTTTCTTTCTTCCAGCACCTACGCCGACAGCGCGCTGCTGTCTCTCCCGAGGTCCATCACATTCCGCTGGAAGGCGAGGGTATCCGGGAACACTACGTCCGAGACACCTACCTGCTACCGTCCGCGTCTCGCTGGATCCATTAACTTTTTCGCCGCTCCCTGTAATAGCCCGTAATAGATCGCCCGATACGGGCTTGCAGCGCGCCGCTAACGGTGCCCTGTTATTTGCCTTGGTTAAAAAGGGCTGCGATACTCGCCGCCTATGCCAAGAGAGTTCGACGTACCCCAGTTTTATCGTAGCGAAAGCGTCCAGCTTGTGAAGCTGTCGCGCAAGGCCCTCGACCCGCGTAAGCGCGATCTTACTCCCTCGGAGCT
>JAGRAW010000167.1 GCA_020434415.1 Bdellovibrionales bacterium | reverse complement strand
TCCGGAAACGGGGTCATCACCTCTTCGATGGCGGGAATCCGCACCATTTACTACTCCAGCGTGCGCGGCAGCTAAGACTCTCAACCGAAGCATCGGCATGCCAGCCACGAAGCTGAACAGTAGTAAATAACCGCAGCCGAATCGTGGTTTATGCCGGTCGACCAAATGTGCTAGAAGGAATTCCCTCTCAAGCCACCCTAGCTCAGTTGGTAGAGCAACTGATTCGTAATCAGTAGGTCGGCGGTTCGAGTCCGCTGGGTGGCTCCAGTAGTTTTAAATAGTTGCGATTCATCCAACGAAGTACGCAACTGCCTAAACGCCGCCTCTGGGACAATTTTGGGGCAGTGACTCTTCGAGCCTCTGTCGACGCCGCTGCCGCTATCTGCCTCTGATAGTCACCTTGGCGGTTTCCACCGGCATGCGCCAAGGCGAAATTATGAAATTGAGCTGGAATACCGTCAATCTCAAAGAAAGTTATCGGATTCTCACCGAGACAAAGAACGGCACGCAGCGAAGAGTCCCCTTACACGGCGAAGCCTTACGTCTTTTCAAGGAACACAACCGCGTGCGGCGAATAGATTTCCAGCTAGTCTTTCCCGGAAGCAATCCGGAACGGCCGATCGACGTTCGCAGCGCCTGGGAACATCACGTGAGCAGGTAAGGCTTGAAGACTTCCGTTTTCACGATCTCCGCCACTCGGTGGCCTCTATCTCGCGATGAACGGAGCAACAATCCGTGAAATTGCCGATATCCTCGGCCACCAGACCCTGTAGATGGTGGAACCCTACTCCATTTGGCCGATAGCCAGCCGCACTTCCTAGGTTGCCGCCAAGATGAACAAGCAAATATTCCCCAGAATCCGCAGCGGGTGAGCGTCCATTGACGGTCGTTCTCAAGTTGAGTACAATCGTTCTCAAGATGAGAGCATATTCAAACATCGCTCGGCTTCTCTTCACTTCGGATCTCCGTGCGCGGCTTTTAGGAGTCCTGCTCTTGGAGCCTGAGCGCCGCTTTTATGTGCGCGAGCTCTCCCGCCATTTGGAGGCGAGCCACGGCACCATCCATCGTGAGCTGACCGCGCTTTCAGACTCGGGTCTTCTTCTTCGAGAAGAAGAGGCGGGCAGAGTGTACTACAAAGCAAATACGGCGATATCTATCTATGAGGAGCTAGCCGGACTGCTCAGGAAGACCGTGGGGCTGGTCGACGTAATCGCCGAAGCATTGAGGCCGCTCGAGAGGAAAATCGTCTTGGCATTTATCTACGGCTCTGAAGCTCGAGGGGAGGCGGAAGCAGGCAGCGATATCGATCTGATGGTAGTAGCTGACCTTGACGAGCTTCGGCTTCACAAGCAACTACAGAACGCCGAGGAAAGACTAGGGCGTCCGGTAAACTACACGCTCTACTCCGAAAAGGAGTTTAAAAAAAAGGCAAAAGAGCAAGACAGCTTTGTTCAGCAGGTGATCTCGGGTGAGATTCTACCGGTAATAGGAGTACCGGATGACCTTAGAAGAGCTACTTAGGAAGCGCCGCATTCGGGAGCAGACGGTCAACCGTTCGGACGTCCACGCGCTTCTGGAGAAGGCGGATAGTGATCTTCGCACCGCAGAAAAGATACTCTCGGAGAGCGTTCCTTGGGCCTATACCATCGCCTATAACGCAGTCCTTCAGGCGTCTCGTGCGTTTATCTTTTCCGAAGGCTATCGGCTCGAAGCCAAGGAAGCCCACAAGAACACCTTTCTTTTTCTCAGGGCAGTGCTCGAACAGGATGTGCTCGACTACGTGACGTTCTTCGATCGCGTCCGGGTGAAACGCCACCAAGCCGTGTACGACGCGAGCGCCGATTTCAGCGAGACCGAAACCCGGAATCTCTTGTCGAAGGCGGAGGAGTTTATTGACCATCTTCGACAGAGGATTGGAAAGTAGATCACATCACTTGCTCCCCCTTTTGAACGCGAGACTTGAGACAGCGCGCCGATAAATTCCGGTCACCAAATGGAATGAGCATCATCCTTGGCCGTCAACTGCGGGTCTTCGTCACCTGATATTCCACGAAGCCTCTAACGGCTTCTCTGTCTGCGTGCGTAGGGTTGGAAAGCGAGTATTGATCGACGAAGCGGCATTCTTCGCCTGGATCGACAACGTAAACTCTTCCGACTCGAGATAAGACAAGTTAAGAGGGCGGGAAGGCTCGACGAGGTTTACAGCTACTCACCATAGGTCGAAGCAAAATGCGACGGTCGTTCTCGGCTTTCAAAGTATCGAAGGAGTGCGGGAGGTATATTGCCCCCCATCGCCAACGAGCTCGTCGGCCAGTGCAGCAACAAGGCAATTCCCCGCCTCGAGAGCCCGGAGACGGCCCCCTTGGCCTCGGAGCTCTTCGGGGACCAGGAGATACGTGAGTACCGCCATAGCGACAGCACCACCCGAACCAACGACGGCACCGCCCACGGCAGCTCGAAGATGGAGCAGATGACGAAGCGAGAGGTGCTCCTGCCGTCCCAGTTCATGAACATCCCGCGGACCTCAGCCGAGACAGGACTCCTCGGCTACTATCTCTCACCCCACACCGGCGCCCACTCAGTGCGTCTCGACGGTAGATTTCTAGAACAGCAGCTCATCCCGCCTGCCGCCGACTTCGAGAATGTGCTGCTTCGCTCGGAGAAAGACCAGTGTCTGCGGCCGTGGGATGAGGGGGACCTGGAGCGGTTGAATCGACAGGAGCTTTCCGGCTCGCTTCACGTTGCGCCGCTTGCGGTCAGCTTCGATGGTGCGTGGACGATTCAGGAGGAGACGCCGTCGCTGGACATGGGAGCTTTAGCTGATGTCGGCATTGGTCGGGGCAGACGCGAGGAATAGACCCTGGTCGGGGGCGGCCGAGTCTCAGTAAGTAGCGCGGCTCCAGATCCGGTCGAGCCACTAGTTATGTGTCACTTGATTGGCGCGATTCAAACCGCAAACTTGCAGAAACGTTTTCGGTTCCTATAAAGCCGAAAAGAGATTCCTAGCTGAGGCTCGGTGGAGTATACGAGGAATCACCTTTCGAGTGCCAGGCTCTGACAGCCAGCGCTGATCCCCAGGTGCGAACCCGAGAGAGCTCATGTCGCGTTCCAGGTCATCCAAATGCGGCAGCACGCCTGTCTGTTGTCGGGCTTCTTCCGCTAGCTGTTCGAGCGATCCGATATGTCCGCCAAGCGAGATAATGTCGTGATGAAGATCGAAGGCCTCCACCTCAAGGATCACCTCCGATTGGGAGTAAGCATATCGAAGGATGCCCTTTTGAAAGCTCTCCGCACCGAAATGTGCAAGTGAGACAAAGAATCTCTCCGACCGTACGAGATCATGAACATTCAAGAGTATTTCGCCCGGTTCAGGTCTCCGGCGGATTATGACTCCTAAGAAATTGTCATCATTGGGCACTCCACCTCGGAAGGACTTGGCAACATTGAGATTGACGGTCCAGCTTGATATCTGCTCCGGCAATCTTCCATCCTTAAAAAGACGAAATCTGTCTTCTGAAATTAGGTTTAGCTTTCGGTAGCAGGGAAGCGGACAATGTGAATAGCGATCTCCGACGTGTCTGCGTACCTCGTCCCCAAGTTTGGCCGCCTTTTTCTCTTTCATGAGGCTGCCCGCTAGCCAAGCGTCCAAGGCTTTCAATAGAGATTTGGGATAAGGATCCATGAGAACCTAGGAATGACACATAAACTTTTTGACTGACCCGGTTGGTGCCAGGACGGCGCCATAATGTTAGCTAGAGACTAGCACGGATCCAGCCCGGTTCAGTCGCTTGTATGCGGCTCGAGTCTCACTCTTCCGCGGCCTTCTCTCGAGCCATTGCATCTGCCCAGCGTGTCATGACCATATCATACTTAGTCCTCTCAATCTCCTCCCGGAGAGTGATCACTGCACGAATAACGGGGCGAAGCGGATATGACCTACCTTGGTATATGCATTGCCAAGTTTCGGGGTCGAAGTGCCTAAACAACTCACTCTCGCTGCAAGGGAAGGCCGCCCGAGGACCCACTCCTCCGTCGAATATGTTCGCTCTCTCTTGCGTGACAAACGTGTCGAGCCGCTCGTCGAAATGCTCGAAGTCATTGCGTATACTACGGTCCTTGAGCGGGCTGTCGACGGGTACAGATAGATACTCGCGCAGCAACTTGCCGCGCATTTCCGCTTGTGGTTTAGAGGGCCAAAGGAACTTCGAAATATTTGCTCCCGCTGTGAGCAATGAGAAAATGCGGCTCCAAATCAGATCAATATCTCGGTGCTTATTTGCCAGAAGATCTTCGAGTTCCGCGAAGGCGATCTGGAACGCAGTGCACTGAGCTTCCAACGCTAAGAAATACATCGGGTGTAGCATAAAGCCTCCATAGAGGTGCAGCGCAACGTGTAGGCTCACCGGGTGGCGCCAGATGAACTGTTGGAATCAACGGAGGCCCAGCACAGCCACAGATCCGGTCCAGCCGTTTTTACACCGACTGAGCCTTTGCATTAAGGTGAATTGGGGCCGTCACGAACCGGACAAAGTTTCCGCCATTATGGGTCGTTTTTGTGACGTACGCGCCAGATTTTTGATGGGCTGCTTTGTCGACACCGTGTTGAACGTACAGCTCTGAGGAACTGCGCGCTCTCCACTGGTTAACCTCGCAGTAAACCGAATCGTCTGGAAGAGTTCTTGTCACTTTTTTGATAACCCAATGTTGTATCATTCCAAACTGCACTAATTCCCGAAGGATGACGGACAAGACTGATCTATCTAGTTCTCGGAAGGGCTCGTAACTTCCGACTGACGGGACGAGCATAGGTGGTAGTTCAAGGTCGCCAGGCTGGGGATATCCGTCATTCGACCAGACGAATCCCTCGTTGAAGATTTTCAACAGGCGAAGGTGCAGCGGTGTGAATCTCTCGATGTAATTCAGAAATATCTCGTCTAATTCCTCGTCGGGCTGAACTCCACAAGCGGCGTTTCCAACTGCGTTCTGGAGCGCCTCGAGCTTTTCGTGTTTATGTGTCTTAGCGGCAAGGCTGGTCGCTGATAGAAGCGTTGAGACAAATCTTTCGTTGTGCCCAAGGCGCGAAGCGTCGAAGAGTTCCACTTTTTCGTTCAAACCGTGGATCATTTTAGCGACACGTTCCATCCATTCGCGTCTTCGCCGTTCGATTGGAGGAGTTACCAAAACGTTGAAGAACTCAACAGCTGCGCCTCCTCCCATAGGTATGGCGCTAAGGAGACTACGGATAACGGCATGGCCGTGATCGGCGAGTGATGGATCTAAGGCGTCATCTGAGGCGGAGGACATGCATTATCACCAAGATGTACATGACGGGTTCCAGCTCTCGCGACTCTATCGCGAAAAGCTTCGAGTTTCTATTCACCATGTGCGACGTCTTCGAATCTCCCGCCATGCCTTGAGGTTAGCCGTTTTCTGCAGAGGCGCGGCCTGCCGCGGTCCGCCGAGCTTTTCGGGATATGGGCGCTGTTGACGCGCTCCGACTCAATCTTCCAATCTTGCCCGCTCAAGGAGGAAACCTTTGCGCCGTACGGGCGATAAATAATCAGACGAAGCATCGAACTGCGGAAGGAAAGTGGCAACCCTCGGCCAGTTCGTCACCAGGGAGCTGAGCGGCTTCGGCGACCCGCACGATAGGAGAGTTATGAGAAAGTATCTTACGCACGGCTGTTGCTGCCTCCAGCTTGGAGAGGAAACACTGCAGCCGATCTCTGCCCTCTTTCGGGTGCAACCCAATCGGCTCGTTCTTGCGCCCAGCATCCTCGCGGCTCGGTTGCTCTTTCTGGCGTTGAAGCGGCTGCTCGAGAGCCACCGCAGGAATCCCGACCGTGAAGAATCGGCCGATGAGATCCTGGCCGAGCTGGTAGAGAAAGGGTGCGAGCATCGGAGCGAGTTTTCGCCGATACACAAAGTCATCCTAGACGGAGAACCTTACTTTTCGATTTGCACGGGTGCGGCGAGCATTTATATCTCCCTGGAGGAGGCGGAGCGGCTTGTTGGCGACTTTGACCATTGCCTGAATGAGCTTGAACGGAGTTCTGCTTCCTCTCCACAGTTGAGGGATTAGCGGGACGCACCTACGCTTAGGCACCCCGAGAAAATCGCTTTCGCGAAAATCGAATGTATGCTGTGGTTGACGCTTGGGGCTTTTGAAAGAAAAGAAGCCCCGAGGTTGCAGCCCCGGGGCGGCGACTTCATATCAAGGCAAAGAAGTCATCACTTTCTAGCCCGGAGGCTATTCCGAGCAGCGGCAGATCGCAAGCGATTCTTCAACGGCCTTCCTCGAAGTCCCCAGCTCTTTTCAGTCACCGGTCCCAAACTAGTACGTTCAGGCGAACCGCCTTCTACGGTGGCGTTCCTTTGCTTGGCCGTAACCTACTATGACGTCATTAGAAGCGGGACTGCTATGCTGAATACACCATCTACAACAACCATCATGGGCTTCGATTTCGAAGGCCCATTCGATTATCAGGACCCTTGGGTCCTACGAAGCCTTGCAGGAGTGTACGTAATCACCGATTTGACCCTCTTCGGCAGGCGCTGGCTGGATGTCGGCGAGAGCGGTGATGTGCGGACGCGGGTTTCCAACCATGATCGTGCGTCGAGTTGGGGGCGTTCTGCCGTAGGCAGAATCTCCGTTTATGCCCACTACATGCCGTTCTCTACAGCAGAGGAGCGGCGGACGCGGGAGATACTGCTTCGTGTGCTACTGAGCCCTGAGTGCGGGAGTTACTAAAGGTCGGTTCCGTAATGCATGAGCCTAATCAAAGAAACATACCAGGATGCTCGGACCGAGTTAGACGATGCGCTCAAGTGGATTTCGGCTTGGGGAGTGAGAATTGAAGCAACTCGGCTGGCCGCATACCGAAAGGGGATAAAGACTCTTGAGGATATGTGGCTACAGGGGAAAATCAAAAACTTCGAAAATCCGGGCGGCATAGAGAAGGCACTGAATGACTTCTTTGAGGCGGCGGAAATCGTGGCTATTCACCGCGGGCTCCGGGGCTGCTCACAGCCGGAGCTCAAACATCGATTGTCGCGACTAGTCAAGGGGCCCGAATACGCTACACTCGAAAATCCCAGGAGTAGTTCTAATGACGCCAGAAATGCTGCATTCGAGCTTTTCATCGCGTCTACAGTCAATGCCGCGGGATATGTTACAGATTTTGCCCGGGAGCCCGACGTTTTCACGGAAGACGAAGCCCGGGTCCTACTGATTGAATGCAAGCGTCCCACAGCACCGTGCACCGTGGAACGGAACGTGAACGAGGCGTTCGATACGTTGCGAGATAGGTTCGCCGTAAGCGACAGCAAGAAGCCACTTCGTGGGCTAGTCGCTCTCTCAATCGAGAAGGTAATAAACCCGGGCGGATTTACGCTTATCGCGGATAATTTCCGTCAACTCGAGAAGCGTATAGATCGCGAGTTCCAGCGATTTTTTCACCGTTACAGGCATACTTGGCTCCGCCGATGTGATGCACGCGTAATCGGAATTCAAGTAGCAATACGCACGCCCGCTATAATTAGGGACATCAACCTCCCGACGGCGGTGTCGCAGCTGTGCTCTGTAAATACAACCATCAAGGGAGACGGCTTCTACTGGGATTACGTGCACGTGATGAGGCGGCTCCAAAAGGGCAGAGGCTCGTTAGTGAATCCGAGTGCGCCGATCGTGTGCGAGCGAAGCGTTCCTCCCGGTACGATACGAAAGCTGGCTCGTACGTTCGCGATTTAGAAGTTTTTACCGGATTCTAGACGAAAAGCCGACGACCGTATCGCCTGTCGTTCCATTCTGCTCAAAGACTTCGAGTCGTGAACGCTTCGTTCCAATATTTAACTTCGGATCGGTAAAATAGCGCCAACGAATTTCTGGGACTGCAGAGCGTCCAATTAAAGAATGTGCAAGCTCTGCGGCGCCTGAAAATCGATTTTTTTTGCCGCATCTGATTGTTCGTCCGAAGTTAAGCTCTATGCCGGCGGGAACCACGTAATTCTCCTTTGGAATACGTTCTGGTGCTGAATTCATGGACACTCCGTTCGGTCTTGAGAAGGATACGATGACTGACTTTCTGATTTCCTCTTGGCTAGAGCTAGCTGCTCAAGGAGTTTTTTCCCCTCCCGGGGGTGAAGGCGCCTGACGTAATTCGCCTTTCCTTCTAGCGAGCGAATTTCCTTCGCAGTCGCGCCGTACTTGGCGGCACGGCGGATCCGATCTCTTAGACTCCGCCGGTAACTAACTTAATGCCATTCGACTCAGGGCAGAATGGCATTAAGTTAAGCCCAAGCACCTGAAATCGCGTACAAATTTTTGGAAAGTAGTGTCTTGTACGAAAAGAAAGCCCCCTGCAGACTGTTGGAGATCTAGCAAATCGACCAACGCAGGAGGCTCTCAAGATGGTGTTTAGTATCGCTCTTACCGTGTCGCAATTCAAGAGAAACTGGACGGAGCTTGTTTCCGAGGAATC
>JAGRAW010000166.1 GCA_020434415.1 Bdellovibrionales bacterium | reverse complement strand
TCCTGATCGCGTCGGCGAGTTCCTCCGCATTGGTGGCAATTGGAAACGCGCCAAGCGGCTCAGTGAACTTCTCCACCTTCTCACCGTGTGGATTGAAGTAGATCGCCGGCTTCCCGCTCGCCAGCGCTTCGATAATCCCGGTGGCGAATCGGCTCACGAATACCGTCGATTCATCGATGAGCTCGTACTGGGTCTTTCTGGAGACGGGGAATGCCGAAAGATCGCTCCCGTCCATCGGATGTTGCGTGATGACCCAATCGATGCCCGCGTCATTGAAGGCCTTCATCGCCGCGAGGATGAATGGGCCCCGTGCAGCTTCGAGCGATCCGAACGTGAAGTTAACATTCAGCACGGCCAAAGGCGTGTCAGGAAACTGTGGCGCTTTCGAAGCCAGCTTTTCGACGATCGGAAGTCCGATGACGAATGTCTTCCTATCGTCAAAGTACTTCTCGTCGTCTTCCCCCGCGAGAAAGACGTAATCGCAGCGGCGGTATGGAAGGGCACGGGGCTCATCGAAGTCTCGGCGCAAAAAGTCGCTAATGCCCTCCACCATGCAGACCGACGGAAGAGAGAGCCGATGGCGATACTCCAATGCCTCGCGGAGGTAGTCGCTCCAGTCGTTGAAGAGAACCACAAGCTTCGCCGTACTGAAGTAATCGACGCCCAACGGCGGATCTTCAATGCGGATGTGCTCGACCCGGGCACTTCTGAATATGGAGATCTCGTCCTTCGGGAGCTGCCTGAGACCGCGCGAGGCAAAGCTGGACAAATCCAAGACGGCGCAAGGATGCCCGCGCAGCCGGAGTTCCTTGGCGTAGGCGGCCGCGTTTCGAAGCTGGTAGTCGACGTCGCAAACAAAGACGATCTTGTCCTTTAGGCGTCTAGCCAGTCCGGACGGTTCGAGCCCCTTGGAATCTGGGCGCGCGGCAATTGGAGTGGACGCCGGTTTCGCGCCGGGAATGTCCGAGGAGAGCCATTCTTTGGCTATCGCTCCGATGAGTTCTTTGCCACCGATTGCGATGGACGGCCCCACCTCGGTTAGGAGTCCCCTGGCTTCCGCCTCGTCGCGCCATTTGGAGACGGAGTCCACCAGATCGCGGATGTGAGGGGCCGCACGCTTATAGGTGATCGAGCCTTGGTTGATCGTGTAGTAGTACAGCGCGTGATCGACATGCGCACAGTTACCGACTTTGAACATAAATCTCGGAAATGTGGCGACGTCTTCATGGTAGTGGCCGGGAGGAAGATCGAACAATTCATCGTCGAGCAGGCTTCTCTTGAACAAGCGCCCGCACATCGTGAATGAATATTGCTTCGTCAGCAGACCGTTGATCCGGTCGAGATAGCCCGACGGAAATGGCCGCTGGGTGTAATCGAGGCTACCGTAGCGCTTACGTGCCGAATCCCACCGCCACATGGGGGCGGTCACCAAATCGACCTGCCCATCTCCTGAGCTCATTTTTAGGTATTCTAAGGCGTATCTGGTGAGGATGTCGTCACCGTCGACAAAAACAACGTAATCACCTGCCGCCACGCCGACACCGGTGCGCCGCGCCGCATTCAGCCCTAGGTTCTCGTCGTGGCGAATGACGGTCGCAATGGGCCACTTGTCCTCGAATTCCTTGATCGCGGCGAGCGTTTTCGGGTCTGACGAACAATCGTCGACGATAACCACCTCGTAGTCTTGAGGCCGGAGCGTTTGACTCATGATGGAGTACAAACACTCCATTAGGAGGTCGGGCGCTACATCGAAGACCGGGACAATGACGGACACGAAAGGATCGCGATCTCCAGGAACTGGAGTTCGAGCTCGCGGCAACTTCTCGTCATCACCAGCGCCGACGGCTAACGTCATCAACTCATCCCCTTGGCCGACCAACTACCGCCACTGCCAAATCCTTTGGAAGCGGACAGCCGGGCCCCCCGCTTTGCTCGGAAAATACCTATTGGGGTAGCTTGGGTATCCCCGTAAGTTTACGGGGGTCGCCGCGACTTAATAGTGGTTGTATTAGTGGCACATGCTTTCGGCCTCTCTACTCGACCTGATTGCAAGGATCAGGGCAGCAACAAGCAAAGCAGCACTTCTAGCTGAACTTAGCGCTATACTTGTAGATTTTGGTATAAATTCGTTTGCATTCACCAAAATTCCACAGCCAGGCCAGTCATTTGACGAAGCAATGCTTGGAGTTGTAGTGAGCGAGGAATGGCTTAACCTGTGGACTCAGAAAGAATACCACCAAGTTGATCCAGGTATATTGTATGCACCCACAACTGCGAAACCATTTGTCTATAGTTCTGAGTTTCTAAGCCCGACTGGGCGGTCTCTGGAGGTTATTCGCGCTGCTGAGGACTTTGGATTGCACCGAGGCGTGATGGTGCCGGTATCCGGCGTCCGAGGTATTGAGGGCCTCGTGTGGTTCAATGGAGCGCAACTCGAGCCGCTCCTACCTGTCCTACAGGTTATTGGGCTTTATGCATTCGAACGGATGCAGGAACTTTCCGACCGGCCTCAGCCGCAGTTTGTGAGCCTGACCCCGCGAGAGAGGGAGGTGCTGAGTTGGTTTTCGCTCGGCAAGAGCGCGTGGGAAGTGGGCGAGATCCTCAAAATTTCACAGCGGACCGTTGAATGGCATATGGATGGTGCCATGCGAAAACTCGGGACGGTAAATCGCACTCAGACGGTGTTGGAAGCACTGCGTCGTGGTTTGATTTCACCATGATGCGGTAGATCCTACTTAGTACACGGAAATTCCTCCGTTAGCGGCCTACTTAACCTCAAAATGAAAAACGTGAACTACCGAAATTATATACATCTCAATCATCGTTGAGCACGCTAGCTCGAAAATACCGTACTACAGCCGGTTTTGATTTCGGGAGCTAGTGTTTTTGTTCGTGAGCCACGGAAGTGGTCATAACGTTCGACAGTTAGACTCGTACGCCACCAGTAACCAAGCTTATTTCCGACCAACTTAATATCACTGTTGCGCTGGAGGTCAGGTGTACCTCGAGGAATACCCGCTGCAGTTCGTGAAATTGTAGGGTGTAGCGTAGACGATGGTGCGCGATGATATGTTAGCCTGCGGCTAATTCAACTATTCGCCATAAATTATTGACTGGGTTCTGCGTAGAGTGGAGAGTTTAGGCCAATAAACTTTTGGCGGCGGGTAGATGGATCCGCCTTAGCGGCGATTGCAGCGGCAAAAAAGGGCGCGAACGCCTGTGCACGACTGGTCCAGTCCCATTGCTTAATTGAATGCATATTCTCCATAGAAAGTTCCGACATTAAGGCCGGCTCAGCGCGTAATCTCGCAATGGCGTCGACCAATGCATCTACGGAGCGTTCCGGGAGAATGAACTGCGACTGCAGCGACCCGAAAGCCTCCCGTGCAATTCCAACATCAGTTGTTACAATTGGGAGGCCGCAGGCCATAGCCTCCAAGATTGGGTTCGGTGTGCCTTCTGCTTCAGAGACACAAACATAAATGTCTACCTGCTTGTAATAGCTGGGCATCTCGGCTAATGGGCGAAACTGGACCGCCCGGTCGGCAAACACCTCGAAGGTGTCAATTCCGCGGCTATTAAGGATGCCGAGCGCCGGCCTCAGCAGAGTGTGGAGGCCTTTTGGATCTCTGCCACTATGGCTGTTCCACAGGCTATTGCCGGCCCACCCAATGTTTAGCGGTCTGGTCACGACGCTGTAAAAGCGTTCAAGATCAGATGGACGAAATAGACTTAGATCAACTCCATCTTGAAGAACGGCTGCTGGCGCTGGGTAACCAGTAATATTGTTGTATATATCCTCAAGTTTCTTAGAGCATACATAGTATGCGTCACAATGATGGAATGTATCTTTCCAAACATGCCTCTCCTCTTCGGAGAGGAACAAATGATCGTAAATAGCTGTAGTAATGGACGTATTTAGAAGTAGGTCCAATATGGATTGCCGTGTCGAGTGGCCAATGGCCCGACCTTGTTTTTCGACATGCCCATCAAGTAGGTGCATAAAGGCCCGGCGCCACATAAAATGAACTAACTCATAGCCTTCAAGCGCTAGTAATAATGCCAACTCGTCTGGAAAATCTGAGCGGTAGAGTAAATCAATTTCAAAATCGTCCCGCAATGATCTTTGGACTTGGCGCCCTATATTTGCAAACGCCCAGTTATCTTGGTCAGCAACGATGGAGATTCTTGGGCGCACTTTAGGATCCTGGTGCTCAATTCGTAGCACAATAGCTGTTCAGCATAACCAAGCCCCAATATTGGAGTAGGTCATTAACCGGCGCGCTGGAACCGCCGAAGTAAACTTGCACCAATCAATAAAATAAAGCGCGGGATAAACGGAAAAACACGGCGATACGCTCCAACAACTCTCCATGGCACTTGGCCGAGCGCACGATTCAAGCGCTTTTTCTGTTCCTGCAATTTTGCGTTGGACTCTCGTAAGTGAGCATTCTCGGATTGGACTGCTCCAAGCGCATTTTTTGTTAACTTGTGCAGCTTCAGTGTGGCCTCTGCAGCCAACTCCTTTGAACGTAGCCGCCCTTGGAGTTCATCAATTTTCTGCTGAAAGTCGTTCACACTACTCACTCGTGCACCGCTCCACATAGCCGGCGTTGTGCCGTAGTAATGGCCGAACACCGCAATTTTCTTGCAAACTTGAATAGTCCTCGTATGCAAGTACAACTAATGTGTCAAGCCATCACGCATGGGAGATTAATGAGCAGATGTCGTGCGGTTACGTTGCTTAAATTTTGCCGCAACGACCTGGTTTGGATCGTTCAACGGTGACGGTGGCAGTATTTTGTGGTGTTTAACGGTGGCAGTATTGCGTGGTATTTATCTGTCGCTCCACTATTTGCAGAGAGGTTAAATGGAGTCGCTTGATGTTACGACTCGCTACTCTCCGATTGAAGCGAGTATTCACCTTTCCCGATACCAATTCGCCTTTGCATGCGGTCCCGTGGGGCGTGTTTTAGACGTTGCATGCGGGTTTGGTTATGGAACTCATCGTCTTGCTGCCTGTTCTGGGGTTCAAGAAGTAGTGGGAGTGGATCGGGACCCGAACGCGATTTCTCACGCCACAAGTTTGCTTACAGAGTCTCGCCCTACGTTCCGCATTGTCGATCTGGACGCAGCAGACGAGCTTGAGCGACTAGGAACGTTCGACACGGTGGTCTCGATTGAAACTTTGGAGCATATCGCTCGGCCGGCAGAGCTCTTGGCTAGGTTGCAGGAGCTTTGGACACGCAAAGGTCCGTTTATCATCAGTCTGCCAAATGATCCGCTTTATTACGGTCGGGGTATGAGTTTGAACCAATACCACTTGAATTCGGGTTCTTGGATTGATGGACGAAATTGGGCGGAAAGGGTCTTAGGAGAAGGGCAATGGTACTTTGGTTCGGTTGCGGCGGGATTTTCCATCCACGCGGTAGACGGAAATTCAAACGTGGGTGCTAGTTACAGCACGATCATGGCGTCTTCGATCGAGCCCGTATCCTGCATAAGTGTACCCAATACAACGGACACAAAACTGCTACCGAGCGGCGCGCTGTTTTACATGGGTGTTTGGAACGGCAGCCAAGGCGACTCACCCGGTTCCCGGGAGACAGCGGTGCTCTTTCCCGCTGATGGACAATATAGAATTCCAGACTTTCTGTCGGCGCCGGTCTCAGTCCAGAAAGGCTATAAGCCAAATCTATATATGTTCGTGAATGCCGAACGCAGCGATCATCATACACTTGCGACGCAAATCTGCACCCACTTTGCTCAGAGGTTTACTGTAGAGATTGTCCGTGTAGGGACGTGCGAAGAAGAGTTGGGAGGCGTTCTAAGGCGCGTTGCAAACTCGAGCGGGCCGATGTTTTTGCACTTCTTCGATTTGGAGTGCGCAAAGAAGCTAGTTTCAGACTTCGATTGGGCTGGACGATTCTGCCGGCAATCCGGGATTAAGCCTCATGTCTTAGCCAAACGTCTTGGCGAGGCGGTAATTACGGCGTTTGCATGCCGTAGCTTGCCGAATGACGAAGGGACAGCGGAGGAAGTTGCTTGGGGTCTGAATCTGCTCGATGGACTTGGGATATCCTCCACGCGGCTCCGACGACACTACGGCCAACAATTGCCAGCACAGTCGATTACTTTGTTGAGGGGCGGCGTAGATCTGGCCCTGTTGAGACCTAGAAGGTTGGAACGATTTCAGGATGAATCCCGACCTTTGGTCGTTGGCTGGGGCGGCAGCGTTGCTGGAAACACTACGGCAGAGCGTCTTCGCGACGAACTTGAGACGCTCATCAAGCCTGCCATTGAGTGCATCCTAAATGAGGGGTGTGCAGTAGTCGGCTATTTTGCGAAACGACCCGACAACGAACCGGTATCGGACTACCTTACCCAATTGGATGTCCTAGTTTGTCCATCCGAGGACGACTTAACGTCTAGTCCGATGATGGAGGCAATTGCTTGCGGTGTGCCGGTTATCGCCTTTGATAGTGGTGCAGCCAGTGACTTATTGGGCCCACTGCAGAAGGACTTTGTTCTAGATAATTGCAGCGTGGAGAGGCTGGCAGAAGCACTGCGCGAGCTGCACTATCATCGTTCACGTCTGTTTCAACTTTCGGAAGAAAACATCGTCGGTCGAGAACGTTTTGCATTGAGCGATGAGCTTATTCGTTGGATGAAGTTCTTCCGAAAGGCGGAATTGGTCCACCGAATGCGGCAGGCCGTGAAGCACTCGTTGTATGATGCGGTGGTAGCGCGGTCTTACCAGCGTGCTGGTGGGGAGCAGCAGGTCGTCAAAGGCAAAGAAAGAGAAGGCAGTCTTTTCTCGTTAAGGAGTCGATGGTTGCGAGGTTTGCGGTGAAGAGCCGGCGAGCATATTTGCTTATGCCTTGGGGAAGAGTGGGCAGTAATGTCTTGCTCTCTATGTTCGGAGACAATCCGCTCGTTCATGTCGAGAACGAACCGCTCACGGTGATTGGCGGCAAAAAGTCAGAGCCTGATTTGGCACAAAAATCCTGGTATATTAAGAGTATTTCTGAAGATATTTCTAAGCCGGTTTTGTTGATGAACTTGTCTATACGGTCTATATTGGATCATAACTTCTTTCTGAATGAACTTGCCAAGGAGCGTGGTGCAGAGTTTATTTTCCTTTCTCGGAAAAACCTGGCCCATATTGCCTTTTCTGTGCTTAAGGCGCGGCATTATGCGGAATTACATAAGGCCCGGTTTGGCAGGGAAACCTGGGCAGTTAAGGCTGGTAGGGAGATCAAGGCTCAGACGCCCGTGCGCATTAGTAAATTTATGGAGCTCATTGACTTGATAGAGAGTGACAAGATTCAATTCGACACCTATCGGAAAAGACTTGGTGGAGTTGATATTTATTACTCTGATATTCAAATGAGCCTCTCGATGGTTGTCGAGGAACTTTGCGGTAGGTTCGACATCCCGGTTCCGAGTTCTAAACCTCAGTTTGTTAAAGCAATAACGCGTCCGTATGAGGACGAGTTTGAAGGATACGCGGAACTCGTTGAGCACATATCGGAAGTGCGGCCAGATTTGCTTCGCTATTTCTGATGCGGGGCAAAGGACAGGCGAAAGAGCACAGATCGGGGTCAGTTCGGGGCTTGAGCGTCCTCTCGGTGCAGATGGAGAACGCAAAAAATGCCGATGCGAAGTGGCAGCTACTGTCGGGTGCTGCGGCAATGGGAAAACGCGCCGTGGGCTATCGACCGCGCGACCGGGGGCGTGATGGATCGCGGTCGTACGTGGGCCCGTTCTCGTATTTGTTGCGAGCAACGTCCTTGGTGATTACAGGCAAGAACTTGTATGCCCGGCTGGGGCTATCGGTGAAAGCAACCGTATTCGCTACGGGATCGATGACGCACTCGCGGCTGTCGATACAGTAGTGGCGGTGACGGGTCGGATCAGCTTTGCAAAGAATGTCCTCGCGCTCGAAGTAGAGCTTGTCGAGGGTTTCGGTGAGCTCCATGAGGTTGGTGAGCGTCACAGTGAGCCTCTTGGCAGCGGCATCACTCATACGCTCTTTCAGGCCAAAACGGGCGAGACTTTCTTGGAGTGGGGCAACAGCAAACTCAGGAGAAAATTCCTCGGTGGCTTCGGTCAGCATGGCGCGGTCGGTGCGCGGCGGCGTGGACTGGCGAACGAGGTTGACGGCGTTGGCGTAGTTCTGGCGCGCGCGGTCGATCTGCAGCTGAAGGTTGTTGATGTCTTCGTCGTCGTTCACGATAGTCGCCCCGGGAACCTAATGCGCGAGGCGTAGTGGTGACAGAGAGTGCGGAGAGCCGCAAGGGATCGCCGTATATGCGGCCGGTTGAGGCGGCGGAGTATGTGCGGCTGAGCACATCGACGCTGGCAACGATGCGGATGGAGCAGCGCGGCCCGAAATACTTCAAGGCGGGGGGGCGGGTGCTTTACCGGATGCAGGACCTGGATGCATGGGTTGAATCGCAAGCATATCTGGGAACAGGTGCTCGCGTGCAAGAT
>JAGRAW010000165.1 GCA_020434415.1 Bdellovibrionales bacterium | reverse complement strand
CAGACAATGGGCGCACTTGCCCCGGCGATGGGGCTGATCGGGACCTTGATTGGCTTGGTGCGCATGCTCGAACACCTCGAAGATCCAGCGCAAATCGGACCAGGCATGGCTTTGGCGCTACTCACCACGTTCTACGGCGCCATCCTTGCGCACTTAATCCTGTTACCGTTGGCCGGCAAACTTCGGGCCCGAAGCGAAGAGGAGCGCCTGATCAAAACAATGACGGTGGAGGGCGTAACTGCTATTTCCGAGGGCATCAATCCTCGCCTCCTCGAAGCGCGCCTGCAAAGCTTTCTTCCTCCTGAACAGCGAATCTCCCGCTACGAATAGGGAGGAACAATGGACGGTGACGTATTTGAATCCAAGACCGCGTTCGCGCTCTTGTTTACCGACCTGACAATCCTGTTGTTAACGTTTCTGATTTTCCTCAACTCGCTCGCACTGCCCGATTCGGAGCGGCGAACTGCAGCACTGGATTCAATCGGCAGAACATTCCCCGGCGCGTTACGAATCAGTCCGGGAACAGGAGAGCGAGCCCTTTCAGGATTCCAACCGGAGGCAACGCAGCGCGTTGCGGAAACAAGTGGCGCACTGCGCTACGCTACCGTGGCCAGCTTGGCGGAGAAAGGAGGTATCCCCTTCGAAGCGACGCCGACGACATTCGTCCTGACCTTGGCGTCCGATATGCTTTTTCAACCTGACCATCAGCTAGATGCCGCCGCCGTTCCATTCTTACGTGCTGTCGCCGTAGAGGCGATACAAAAGGAATGGGACATGACAATCGAGATCCACTCCGATGCCCCCGCGACAGAAGACCCCGCTTCGCTGGATGCAACTCTTTTGAGCACGGCAGCACAGGCTGCTCATGTTGTTCGATTCTTCCTCGACGCTGGCCTTTTGACCGACCGAGTCGAGGCTCGTGGCGTCGGCGGCTTTCGACCTGCGTATAGCAATACCACACCGGACGGACGCGCGAAGAATCGGCGCACGGTGCTGACGCTCCGCGAGGGAAGCAGCAAGCAATGAAGCCGAGCCTAGACTCTGCGGGCGCAGATAAGACCAGCGAGGCAATCGGAGAGGCCTGGTTGCTGACCTTCTCCGATCTACTCCTGCTCTTGTTGACCTTCTTCGTGCTTCGGTTCTCTATGCTGACGCTGGACGGCAACACCCTCGAGCGTGCCTTTTCTCAGTTCTCTCTCGAGAGCGATGGCGTATTTAGACCACGAGCAGAGCGCTCGCTCTCGTCGTTCGAGCTTGACGTCACCCGGCTGTCACCGGCGCTTCAGACAGCCATTCGGGCGGTCTCAGACGGCCTTGCTTCAGAACTGGGCGAGGTCCAAAGCCGCCGTGAGGCAGGAGGAATCATTGTATTCGATGATGCACTTGAGCTGCGACCTACCGAAGACGTGCTCGAGGTACGGCTCTTGCCGACTACATTTCCTACGGGAACCACAGAGCTTTCCTTTATTGCCGAGCGTTTGATTACGGCGCTGGGTCGCTCCCTCGCCGATGGAGGTGTCGAAGCGACGATAGTGGTGCACACGGCTCAGGATGCCCCGCGTGAAGCTCCGTTTCGCACGGCGTGGGAGTTGTCCCGGGCCCAGGCGGTGCGAATCGCGCGACAAATGATTGACGCCGGTGTCGAGCCTCAGTCAATTTCCGTGATGGGATATGGAGATTCGAAGCTGCAAACAGAAACGGATGAACCAAAGCGGGAAACGCGGAAGAATCGAGTCGAAATCGTGCTTCGTCCCATCAAGACAATATGAATGAAGCTGCTGCGCCAAAGCTCTAGAGCGGGTTGGCGCAGGAGGGAGAGAGAAACTTCTCCTTGATATAAAGGTAGTTAGCTGATTTTCTGAGTTTGTTGACAACGAGGATCGGGCAGCTCCCGAAGAGTGCGTGTTATGGCGGAAGAAGAATCCACTGGCGAAGAATCGAAGAGCGGCGGCGGCAAGAAGAAGCTCATCATCATCATCGTTTTGGTGCTCGTACTGGTCGGCGGAGGAGTTGGCGCGTTTCTGGCATTAGGTGGCTCCAAAGAAGATGCCGAGGAAGGAGAGGAGTTGGAGGAGGAAGGTGAGGAAACGGGTGAAGCCATTTTGCCGGCAGCAGTTCTTCCGCTCGAGACTTTTATCGTCAACCTGCAAGTAAAAGGTAGTTTCTTGAAGGTTACCCTACAGCTCGAATTTGCGGAGCCAGAGTTGCCGCCGACAGTGGAAAGCGAAATCCCGAAACTGCGTGACACCATCATCAGAATTTTGAGCAGCAAGGAATCTGCAGAAATTTTGACACAGCAGGGAAAGGAAACGCTTCGAGAAGAGCTGCGCAACGGCGTCAACGAGACGCTCGGAGCGGAAGACGTCACTCAGGTCTACTTCACCGAATTTATCATTCAGTAAGCACTACCGAACGATTTCGGAAGCGCACTGAACACTCGGCACGGAGCTTGCTCCGATAGGTGAGACTCGGCCGCAAATCGAGTGCCACCGGTCTCGTTTGTTTCGAACGGTTGGTAGGACGGATTCGCGAAAGGTACCGCGACGCGAAAGAAGGGAACGATGAACCAGGTTTTAACGCAAGACGAGATTAACGCGCTACTGCGCGGGCTCTCCGACAGTGACATCGAGACCGATACCTTCGAAGATGCCCAGGAGGAGGGCATTCGAAAGTACGACCTAGCGAGCCAGGAACGGATTATCCGCGGTCGTATGCCGACCATGGAACTTATTCATGATCGGTTCGCTCGTTCCTTCCGCACCGGCCTCTCAAAGTTCCTTGGCAGAACCTGCTTCATCAACGTCGGTGGGATCGAGATTGTAAAGTTCGGTCTCTTCATGAAAAAGCTCCCGCTGCCGTCAAGTCTTCACATCTATCGCATGCCGCCGCTTCAGGGCTACGCCTTGCTGGTCGTCTCTACGCCGCTCGTGTTCGGCATGGTCGACAGCCTCTTCGGCGGGAAAGGCAGTGGTAAGGTGAAGATAGAAGGACGCGAATATACCGCGATCGAGACCCGACTCATCGGAAAGGTCGTGATGATGGCGCTCGAGATTTTAAAAGAAGCTTGGGCGCCGATTCACCCGGTGGATTTTGTCTACGTGCGTTCGGAATTCAACCCCCTGGCGATCGCCATTGTTCCACCTACCGATGTTGTCATCATCGTAACCGTCGAAGTCGAGCTCGAACAGGAGAGCACGACGCTCACGCTGTGTACCCCGTACTCCACCATCGAGCCTATCCGGCAGAAGCTCACCACCGGCTTTCAGAGTAACCGACTGGAGATCGATACCCACGTCATTCGCCGGATGGAGGCGAACATCAAGAAAACTCAGGTCGACATCAGCGTAGAACTCGCCAAAGGAAAAATCACGACGCGCGAGGCGCTGGAGTTGAAGGTCGGCGATATCGTCTCGCTCGACACGAACCCGACCGAGGAAGCGTCAATTCGCATCGAGAAAGTACCGAAGTATTGCGGCTATGTCGGCAGTTTCCGAGGTAGTCGAGCGTTACGCGTAACGAGTGCAGTATTCCACGAAGAAGAAGATAGTTAACGAGGACCAACCCCAATGGCAGACCAAACGAATGACGCCGTAGCCGAAGTCGCAAACGCCGCAGAAGGCGTTGTCCAAGCGACACAGGAACTACCGCGAAACTTGGACTTCCTACTCGATGTCTACCTACAAGTGAGCGTGCAGGTAGGCCAGACCAGAATGACAATCCAAGACCTCCTGCAGCTTGGTCAGGGTTCTGTGATCGAGCTGACCAAGCTTGCCGGAGAACCGCTGGATGTCTACATCAACGACCGCCTCGTTGCTCGCGGTGAAGCCGTAATCGTAAACGAAAAATTCGGCGTTCGAATCACCGATATCATTTCCCAACAAGAGCGCATAGAAGGGCTGGGATAACGGTGATGCGACGTATACTATTTTCCACAGGTGTTGTTCTCGCGACGCTGCCGCTACCAATGCCTGCCTTCGCCACAGACCAAGCAATCGAACAGGTGGCGACCGGCCAGAGTTCGCCAACCGCGCTTTCGCCCACGGAAGACGCCATCGAGCGTCTGCGAATGGCTCAAGATCAGAAAAGGAAAGTCGCCGAGCAGCCGAGCGCTCCGGAGGAGCCGGAGAGCATTTTTGCCCCACGATTGAAGAACGCCATCTACTTCTTCGCAGCCCTGCTTGCCGGGCTTTCTTTGCTCAAGCGCTTCAAGGGCAAGTCCGTAGAGCAGCAAGGCGAAGAGCTGATCGAACTCTGTGGCCGTCGTCCCCTCGGACCTCGCAGTGGCCTGTTGGTCGTCGCGGTCGAAGGACGTCGCCTGCTGCTGGCGCAGAACGGCGACGAAGTGCGTCTTGTCGCGGACCTTACCCCGGACGCGCCGACACCTCAACAACGACCGTTCATTCTCGGCGAGGTCGAAATGGAGCCGCGACCAAAAGTAGTGGTAGGATAGCCATGGGAAGCACTCTCCGCTCATTGCGTTTCGCACACCTCGTCCTGATCGCGGGCTTTACGACCCTCTGGTTCTTCTGCACGCCGACTGAGCTACTGGCACAGACCAAGGCGCCGTTACTGAATATAAACACATCGACGACTGCGGATGTTTCTTCCGGTGAGGTTTTTGGCGCTCTCAAGATATCGATGTTGGTATCGTCACTGGTGCTGCTTCCTGCAGTACTGATGACGGTTACCTGCTTTCCTCGAATCGCAATCGTGCTCGCGTTGACCCGCCAGGCATTGGGAACCGCGCAAACACCTCCGAACCAGGTGATTCTCGGGCTTTCCCTTTTTCTCACCTTTGCGATTATGGGTGATACCTTTCAGCGGGTGTATGAAGAGGCGCTTATCCCCTACTCCGAAGATCAAATCTCGCATGGGGAAGCGCTGCAAAAGGCATTCGCTCCGCTCCGGGACTTCATGCTTCCTCAGACCCGCGAGGAAGACCTAAGCCTCTTCGTCGAGATCACCAAGTCGAAGCTTCCGGAAAGCCCAGAACACCTCGGGGCAACGATTGTCGTGCCGGCTTTTGTGCTCAGTGAGCTCAACACCGCCTTTCAAATCGCGTTTCTAATTTACGTACCGTTTCTAATTCTCGACATGGTGATTTCGTCGGTTCTTACGAGCATGAGCATGATCACCCTGCCGCCTACGGTGATCTCTCTGCCGTTGAAGCTGATGCTCTTTGTGGTGATCGATGGTTGGTCCCTAATCATCGGCAACCTTGTCAAAACCTACGCAAGCTAACGAGGGTGCAATGGATCTGGACTTCTTCATTCGTGTGGCAACCTACGGCGTACAGACAGCGATGCTCGTGTCCTTGCCAGTCCTCGGGCTCGGCTTGATCGCCGGGGTCGCCGTGAGCATCATGCAGGCCGCCACCCAAATCAATGACGCAGCGCTTGCGTTCATCCCGAAAATAGCCGCCGCCGTATTTGCGCTACTAATCTTCGGCCCCTGGATGATGTCCGAACTGGTGACCTTTACCACCTTCTCCTTCAATCAAATCCCGCTTGTTACCGGGCCATGAGTGCATGGAGTACGCAGGACCGGCGAAGTTGCAAGCTCACGTAGATTCGTAGCATGGTCCAACTCGGTTCAGACCTTGTCGATTTGACGCCGCTACTCGCGTGGGTGCTCTTGCTCTGCCGTTTCAGTGGTATCTTTTTCGCCATCCCCGGCATTGGAACCGAGGAAGTCCCCCCCACCTTTCGGCTGTTCGGCGCGGTCAGCATTTCTGCCGCTCTGATGTTTACCGGTGCCACAGCGCCTCAACCCGCGCATCTCGGCGAACTGCTCTTGATGATTGGCTCCGAACTCACCCTAGGCTACCTCATCGGGTCGATGCCGGCGTTCGTCCTGGGCGGTCTCGCCGTCGCCGGACAAGTCATTGCCGGTGCCATCGGCCTGGGACAGGCGAACATGATCGATCGCTCTCTGGGCGCGAACGTATCAGTCCTGGCTCGCCTTGATATGATGGTCGCCACTGCGGTGTTTCTTGCGATTGACGGGCACCATGCGATTCTCCGCTCTGCCTGCGGAGTGCCCGGGGAGCTTGGTTTGGGGTTATGGCGTGCCGATGCAGGCACCGCTCAACTTCTGACCTCTCAGCTTGTAAGCAGTTTTGAACTTGCTCTACGGGTGTCAGCCCCGATCCTGGTAACCACCCTAGTAACGCAGTTCGTGCTCGGACTAATCACCAAATTCGTTCCTCAGGTAAACATCTTTATTATCAGTCTGCCCCTGTCGGTGATTGTCGGCCTTTACCTGATGGCGTACACTTTTGACGGCGTCGCCAGACATACCATGCATGAGTTCGAGCAAACCGAAGAGCTGGTCGGACGTCTTTACCCGACTCTCGTTCGCCCCCAGACGCAGCCGACCGCTCCGCTCCAGCCCTGAAGAAGCATCACAGAGTAGCAGCCCGCCCTCGCCATAGCCGCGTCACTAACGCGAGGACACTGTCAGCTTCTTGACGGCATCTCCCCGCTATTCAACCGAAAAGGCGCGTTTACGAGCACTTAGCTTCTCTCAAAAAGGGCACGCAGTTTGCTAAACGCAAGCAGTGTCAAGGAAGCGGACGGTTACGAGTACTCGATGGCTGAAGAAAACGACGCGAACGAAAAGACCGAAGCCCCCACCGGAAGGCGCATTAGCGAATCCCGTAAGCAGGGACAAGTGGGGGTGTCGGTCGATTTCAGCAACGTGCTGAACATTACCGGGGCATTTATCGCCCTGCAGTACATCGGTCCGGCGCTCTGGCGGGACATGCAGATGCTTTTGCGGGGAGCCTTCACCTCCGACCTCGCCAAGCAGACGCTCTCCCCGCACGTCCTAGAGGCCCAAGTGCTCGGCGTCGTCAGACTGCTCCTACCGGAAATGATGTTGCTGATGCTGATCGCGGCTTGTTGCGGCGCAGGCTGCACGGCTGTGCAGACAAAGTTTCTTTGGTCTTGGCATCTGATCAAGCCAAAGATGATGCACATCAGTCCGATGAAGGGCATCAAACGCATCTTCAGCATGAACAATTACATCAACGTGTTCAAGCAGCTGGTGAAGCTGTCGATCATTCTACCGATTGCGTACTTCGCCTTCTTCGACCTTTTCCCCCAGCTACGGATGTTGATGGACGTCTCGCTCGACGAACTGCTTCCTTTCACCGCGTTCGCGATGAGCTACATCTTCTGGAAGATCATCTCGCTCCTATTCCTGCTCGCGGTGGTGGATCTCATTTGGCAGAAGTATCGCAACTACAAGCAGCTCAAGATGTCGAAGCAGGAGATCAAGGACGAGCGGAAAGCCGTGGAAGGGGATGAAGCGACACGACGCCGCATCATGGCGATCGGTCTCAAGCGAGCACGCGATCGAATGATGCAGGCAGTCCCCACGGCCGATGTCGTCGTGACGAACCCGACCCACTACGCCGTCGCCCTCTCCTACTCGATGGAGCCAGGAACGGCGCCGAAAGTGGTGGCGAAGGGCCGAGGCCACGTCGCAAAGCGTATTCGCGAACTCGCCCGACAGAACGGCATTCCGATTGTCGAACGTCGCTGGCTGGCCCGCACGCTCTATAAATCGGTCGAGGTCAATCATGAGATTCCGTATGAGCTGTTCAAGGCCGTCGCGGAACTGCTCGCCTACGTCTATCGCCTGAAAGGACGAGTCCCCAAGAAAGCTCGCGACGCCGTGGCGAAGCGAAATCAGGCTAGAGGAGCGCAACGCTAGCGTGATGAGGGAGATACGACACCGTGGCTGAGAAGGAGAAGAAAGACAACGTCGCGATGAGCTACATCGTGCCGGCCGTACTGGTCGGGATCGTGATTATCATGATCCTGCCGATTCCGCCGATTCTGCTCGATGTGCTTCTCGCATCCAATATTGCACTCTCTCTGGTCGTATTGTTCGTCGCCCTGTATCTCGGTCGTCCTCTCGAGTTCACCTCCTACCCGGCGCTGCTACTGATCACGACCCTGTTTCGTCTCGCGATGAACATATCCTCGACTCGTCTCATTCTCCTGCATGGCGGGAATGGACTCGATGCAGCCGGCTCAGTCATCCAGGCGTTCGGAAACTTCGTGCTCGGAGGCAATTTCGTTATCGGGGTCGTCATCTTCATCATTATCGTGATGGTCAACTTCATGGTCATCACGAAAGGTTCCGGGCGTATTGCTGAAGTTGCCGCTCGCTTCACCTTGGACGCCATGCCCGGAAAGCAGATGGCAATCGACTCGGATCTCAACAGCGGTCTGATCACGGAAGACGAAGCGAAAACACAGCGCAAAGAGCTCTCGCAAGAAGCAGAATTTTACGGAGCAATGGACGGTGCGTCGAAGTTCGTCCGCGGAGACGCGAGCGCCGGTATCATCATCACGTTCATCAACATTCTCGGCGGCTTGTTTGTCGGCGTGGTCATGCACGACATGGAGTGGCTTGAAGCTGCTGAGACATTTACGCTGCTCACCGTAGGAGACGGACTGGTAAGCCAAATACCGGCACTTATCGTATCGGTCAGCGCCGGTATTATCGTCG
>JAGRAW010000164.1 GCA_020434415.1 Bdellovibrionales bacterium | reverse complement strand
GTGCGCAGACGAGCAAGTTGTATTTGTTTAAAGATACCGCCTCCCCCCAAATGTCCTATGCCTCCCTGCATGTCTGAATCCCGATCTCGCACTCCCCCGGCGGAAGGCGCCCCACATCCAACTCACGCAATCACTTGATCAATTAAGGGAAGGTGGCGTTGTGCCACAGGTAGCTAGGAACGAAAGCGCTCGTCCAGGTCGGTATCTGAAAGCCGATCGAGCCGAAGGCGCTCGGCCACTACGATGGAGCGAACCGAGTCTACGGCGAAAGGAATGGTGTCGTTGATGACGAGGTAATCGGAAAAAGTCCTATCGCGAAGTATCTCGATTTCTCTGCGGGCTATCTCGAGGCGTTCGACCAGCGCTTGTTCGTTTTCGGTTGCTCGTGAGCGTAGACGCTGCTCCAGGATTGCGAAGGACGGAGGAAACAAGAATACCGTCACCGTCTGACGAGGGAAAAGCTCTTTCAGTCGCTTCACCCCTTGCACATCGATGGCGAGCATCAGGTCCTGGCGACTTTCCCGCGCGCACTCGACGTTCAGTGTTTCCGTGCCGTAGCTCTCCTGCCCGAATTGAGCATGTTCGACGAATCGACCGGCAGCTCGCCGCTGTTCGAATTCATCTTTGGTGACGAAGAAGTAATGCTGCCCGTCGATTTCTCCGGGCCGAGGCTGACGGGTCGTGGTTGAAATCGAACGCCTCAACTGCGGGTCATTCGCAACCACTTGAGCGCACACCGTCGACTTCCCGCTTCCAGCCGGAGCGCAGAGACAGAACAATAGCGGTAGGGGTGTCGTGTCGGCACGATCATTCGACATTCTGCACCTGCTCACGAAGCTTCTCGATTACCGCCTTCGCATCCACTACCAGGAGCGTCACTTCTCCATTCTGCGCCTTCGAGCCGATCGTGTTGATTTCGCGCCCGAATTCTTGCAGCAAGAACTCCAGCTTTCGTCCCCCTTCGCCTTCGGTCAACATGCGCTGAAACTGTTGGACGTGACTCGCCAGGCGCGCCAATTCCTCACTGGTGTCAACGCGGTCTGCCAGCAACGCGACTTCCTGGGCAAGTCGATCCGGATCAACTTCGAGCGTCGGAGAGATACGTTCCAGTCGTTGCGTCAGTCGCTCGCGATATTGCGTCGGGGTTTCAGCAACCTTTTGCGAAATGCCTGCGATCAAGCACTCGAGCTCGCCGAGCTGACGCCGCATTTCCGCCTCGAGCTCAGCTCCCTCGATGCGTCGCATTTCGCTGAGCTCTGTCAAAGCAGCCGCGAGCGCTCGTTCGAGAATCGGCCATTCCCCCTCGACCGAAGATTCCTCAGCCGCTATCTCCAGCACTTCACGGCGGGTGAGGATGTTCGCGACTGCAGGCCCCAGCAAATTGCGCTCCTTGACACCGGAGGCTCGAAGCCCTTCTTGCAGTTTGCCGACAAACTGGCCGAAGAGGGCTTCGTTGAATGAAACTTGATACTTTGGCGGGCGGGCGTCTGCTCGGGCCACAAACACCTCCACTCGACCACGTCGAAGTGCGGTTCGCACCACTCGTACGACTTCCGATTCGTATCGTGCGGCGGCTCCGGGAAGTCGACATACTACATCAAGGAAACGATGGTTGACTGACTTTACCTCAACCGTCAGTTCAACTCCGCCATCGGCAGCCGTCGCCCGGCCGAAGCCGGTCATGCTCAGCGTTTTCCCGGTCATGCTAATCGCTTTCATTGTGCTGCGTCTCCCCGGCTAATGGCAGCTCGAAGTTCCTCAGCCGTCACTGCGACCGTTCCAACTTCGCCAACCACCACGCCGGCTGCGAAGTTGGCGAGCATCGCTGCTTCTGCGGGTGTGGCGCCCGCTGCGAGGGCAAGCGCAAAGACCGCTGAAACCGTATCACCGGCTCCAGACACGTCGTATACCTCCCGAGCCACCGTATCGACTTCAACCGTCTGCTCCGCATCTCCTCCGCCACCCACGAGCACCATACCAAGCTCGCCAAGGGTAATGAGGATCATTTCGCTGTTCCACTCGCGAAGGAGCTTGCGCCCGGCCTGAATTGCGTCACCGCGAGTCTTGATCCGGATGCCGGTCGCTTCTTCCGCCTCTTTACGATTCGGTTTGATTATCGAGGCATGGGCATAGATGGAAAAGTTCGGCGCCTTGGGATCGATCAGGACCGGAACCTTGCCCAGACCGATTCGACCTGCTGCACTTGCATCACCCAAAACTGCGAATAACGAGGGGGTGATTGTCCCTTTTGCGTAGTCCGACACGATCACGCCTTGGGCGCGAGCGAGTCCGCTACGGAGCGCGTCCGAAAGCTGTTGCTGATACGAGGAGGCCAAGGGATCCGTCACCTCGTAGTCAACTCGAACGACCTGCTGCGCATGCGCGATGACTCGGGTCTTGACCGTCGTCGGTCGGGTCGCGTCCGTCACGACCCCCGAAGTATCTGCGCCGATCGAGCGAAAAAGCTCAGTCATCTGTCGCCCGCCGTCATCGTCACCGACAACACCGAACACCGACGCTTTCGCGCCAAGGCTCGCGATATTGTGAGCGACGTTACCTGCCCCCCCGAGACGTCGATTCTCTTCCGTGACCTGCACTACGACTACCGGCGCTTCGGGAGAAATCCGATCGACTTTGCCCCAGATGTAATGGTCTAGCAGTAGGTCACCAACGACGGCCAAGGAGATTTCGGGAAAGCGCGCGACGATGCTCAGAAGTCGGTCTTTGTTACCCTTCATTCGCTGCCTCTCGACGCCTCGCCGCAAGATGAGCCTCTTTATGCTCGAGTTCCCAGAGTTTCGCGTATTTCATAAACGTGTAGTACCCCTCCGCAAGCGCTACGACAAGACCTGCCTTTCCTTCTTGAAATCCTCCTTTCAGCACAAAGAACTTGAAGCTTCGGAGCAGAGGATTGAGCAGCAATCGACGCCACCCTGAGCGTCCGCCTTTCTTGAACTCCTCCTCAGCGGCAATCGAGGAAAATCGATGAAGTCGCTCAACCTGGTCGGAAAAAGATTTGTAGGTGAAGTGATAGATTTCGCCGCCTATCCGGTCCTGCGTTCCGTCGACAATAGGCTTTTCGTGGGGATCCGTGCCGCCCCAGGTGACTTTGCTCTTTCTGAAAAAGCGCATGCGGAATTCGGGATACCATCCGCCTCGACGCCACCAGCGTCCGAGGTACCAGACGGTACGATTCACTTCGTAGCCATCCGCTAGTGTGGTCGGCACCCCCGCCCGACGCTCCTCCCAGTCGCGGCGCAGGAGGGCTAGGAGATTCTCGCGAAGCTCCGGAGAGACGCGCTCATCGGCATCAAGGTTCAAGACCCATTCGTGGGTGGTTGCCGCAAGCCCGAACGCTTTCTGCTCGCGATAGCCGGGCCAGGGCCTCTGGATCACTCTGGCATGGTAGCGTTCACAAATTTCTACGGTGCGATCCGTCGAAAACGAATCGATGACGACCACTTCATCGCAGAATTGAACACTCTTCAGACACTCTTCGATGTCTTGCTCTTCGTTGAAGCAGATAATGAACGCGGAAACCGGTTCACGTTCAGCGGCGGCAGCAGTGGTCGCATGGAATTCGGTTTGCAATGCTTCTCACCATTCGGCATTTCGGAGACAGAGGGGCCTTCCGCAGAGGGCTGAGAAACAAATTTTTTACTTGCAGGTCCCGAAAAAGTCCATGGATGGTCTTTTTCAGCAATCTGCTAGTCAGTGAAGCGATACTTGAAAATTGTCCACAGCGCTTCGAAGCCGTCGCGAACGCCAATTTTCTTGCCTTCCTCGTAGGTCCGACCCGAGTAGCTGATGGGTACCTCGTAAATACGCACCCGTTTCTTGGCGACTTTTGCCGTTATTTCAGGCTCGAAATTGAATCGCTCGGAACGAATGGTGATATCCTTGAGAATCTCACGCTTGAACAGCTTGTACCCGACCTCCATATCGGTCAGGTTCAAATTCGTGAGCAAGTTCGAGAGGAACGTCAGCCCCCGATTGACCAAGTAGTGCCAGAAGAAAAGGACACGATGCGGTCCGCCTAGAAAACGAGATCCATAAACTACATCAGCTCGACCATCGAGCATCGGACGCAACAGCGCGGGATAATCTGACGGATCGTATTCGAGGTCCGCATCTTGTATGAGCACCAAATCGCCAGTGCAAAGTCCGATACCGGTCCGCACCGCAGCACCCTTGCCTCGATTCTGCGGGTGTAGCTCGACTGCTATGTCGCTTCGGTTTTCCCGGCGAATCTCCTCGAGGATGTCACGCGTACCGTCGGTTGAACCGTCATCAACCAATACGATCTGCCGGACCAATCCGGTCTGATCGATACGACTGATAATTTCCCGAAGCGTGTAGACCTCGTTATAGATGGGTACCACCACCGACAAACCATTGGGAAATTTCGACCAATCCAGTCCCTGATTATCGCTCATCATCGTCCCTAACGCTCCCGCGTACCAGCTTCGGGTACATAGTTGATTCACTTGCTCCGCAGGGTCTCAGCGACCACTGGCGTTCGTCACTGCATCGAGTGCTCGAAACGTCGGGCGGTATACAAACACAACCGCGGGAAAAAGTATATTATTTCGGCCCGGCTTCCTGCTTGGATAGGAAAAAAGTGTCAAAAATAGCAGATCGGCAGTCTAAGCCCCTGAAACTACTCTACTAACCTGGGCTAGCACCGCCTGCCACGGAATATCCTGCATACAGAGCGTGTCCAATCCTGGGCAGCGCTTGCGGTAGCACGGAGAGCAACCGATCGGCGATTGGAGCACCAAGTTCTCGTTGCCAAAAGGTGCAGAGCGAAGCGGACTCGTCGAACCCCACAGCGAGATGACAGGACACCCACTTGCCGCCGCGATATGCATCGGTCCGGAGTCCGAGCCAATTGCCAGACGAGATCCCGCAAATACACCGACCAGTCCTCGTAGTGTAGTAGCCGAAACGAAATCGACCAATGGCGCCTCCGGACGAAGACTTAGTAATTCGTCTGCGAAAGTACGCTCGGCTTTGCCGCCGAGGAGCAGCACGGTGAAGCCGTACCGCTTTGCCAGCTGCTCGGCCAGCAGTCGATAGTGAGAGGTCTTCCAAAAACGACTCTCCCAGGTGGAACCAAGAATAAATCCTACGCGCCGCTCGGGAGGCGGGACAGGAATGCCGGCTGCGGCGCATCGCGTTGCAAGCTCACGCTCGAACACATCACGTTCCGCTGCGGTCGGCTGTAAACCGAACTCGAGCGGTTCAAGCGGCGGCAGTCCGAGTGCATCACCAAACCGCTGGAACTGAGCCACTTTTGACGAGTAGTGATCGGAGGGCGCAGCCATCTCCGTATTAAACAACCAATTGCCCTCGCGAGAGTTCTGGCGATGAAAACTGACCCTTCGCGGCGCAGCAGTCATAAAACTGCTAAAGCCACTCTTGAGATGGCGCTGCATATCAAGGACAAGCTCAAAACGTTCTGCGCGTAGCTCGCGAAGAAATGCGGCATAGGCCCGTAGTCCTCGAGGCCGGTCGAATACATGTAGCTTGTCAATCGCGGGGTGTCCGACGAGCAGTGAATGCGAAATGGGCTCGACCGCCCAGTGCAGCTCCGTGGTCGGCCAGAAGTGCTTGAGACGTACTGCCATCGGCAGCGCGCGCGTCACATCCCCAATGGCGCCAAGCAAGATAATCAGGGCCTTGGAGGGAGTGCTCTTCGCCTCCATCGTGCTCATGTCCTCCTCACGGTGCTTGGCAGCAAACTACCGGCAGGGCGATAGGCCACACTTCGGTTGTGGGGCGATTCGTTACTTTCGCCAAATCGATGTAACGCCATGCACGACAACGCGAAGTTCTATCCAATTGTCATTGCTTCGCCACGCCTCGAGACGAGCCTACCCCCAACTCGAGTCCCTTGAGGAAGCCTTCATCCGCGGCAAGCAACGCATCGGGGTACCGCACACGATGTTTGCGAACGGACTTTTTCCAGCGTCTCACCAGGCGCTCGCGGTAGCGGTTCATTTGTTGGGGTGGAAAGCGGCAAGACTTATCGAAGTCAATCAGGTACGTCAGGTCTTCTTCGGCAACCAGAATATTTCCCAGGTGCAGATCGGCGTGGAAGATGCCTGCAGCCAACATTGCCCCGGCTTGGCGACCCGCATCGAAACACAGCTCCCGAGCACGAGTGCCGCCGCCTGGGCGCCCCCGCAACTCTGCAAGTCTCCGAAGCAAATTGACTGACGCGGGCACTTCCTCGGTCGCCACGAAACCGCGATAAGTCCGGCCCAGACCTCCGGGTACTACGGCAGCGGCAACCGGCTTCGGTACTCTAAGGCCGAGTCGTGTCAACTCTTCGAGCACGGACAATTCAGCAAACGGCCGCACCGCTTCCCACGATTCTCCGAGCTTGCGCGCAAAGCGGTAGCGCGTCACCGACCGAATCATGCCGCCACGACGACAAAGACGCAGCACCACACAGCGACCGGACGGCAGAGCACATCGAAAAACACTCCCCCGCCCAATATGGAGTTCATCCGGAGAACGTCGCTCACGATCCTCGAGGAGTGCCGCGTTCCATAGTTCCCGACACCATTCGGCAAGCGTCTCGAGCTTCAGCTCTTCGACAAAAGCCTCACTGATCCGCACTCGTAAGCCGGTTTCCGTAATGACGCTGTCGCGAAATCCATTCGCCCCATTCCCAGGCCGTTCAGCTGGCTCCACCGACTTCTCCACAAGCTGCTGTCTCACGTCGAAAGCGCTCCACTCGCGACTGTTCCCATCGTCTCAGATTGCCGTTCGCTCAAAAGCTCGTCCACGGCCCTCACTACTCGGGACGGAAAGAGATTCCACTGACAGGCGTGAGTCCCCGTCGGACAGGTGCGCCCTCCGTGCCTGCCGCAAGGACGACACGTCAGTCCCGTTACCTCGAGCACTCGAGACGGCACTCCCCAGGGACCGAAGCCGAACTCCGGAACAGTCGCGCAAAAAAGTGCAACTATCGGCACACCGGTTGCGGACGCGAGATGCAGCGGAGCGCTATCGTTGGTAACGAGAGCTTCGAGCCGCGCAATGACGGCCGCCGATTCCACTAGCTTCGCCTGTCCAATCAAATTGAGCAACGGCACATTGGCAAGGCGCTCGATTTCAGCGCCAATCGCGGCATCCTCCGGACCGCCAATCAACGCGACGGCATAGCCACGGCGAGAAAGTCCGGCGGCCACTGCGGCAAAGCCATCCGTGGTCCAACGCTTCGTCGGCCACACACTTCCCGGCGCTATACCGACCACGCGTCGCTCACCGGCCTGGAGCAAAAGCTCAGCGGCACGGTGCATGGTCGCCTCATCAAGCGGAAGAACGATGCGAGAGGTCGCTGTCGGCTCTCGGCCCAGAACCCGAAGCAACGCCAGATTCCTCAGCACCTCGTGGGACAGGTCCGTACGGTGCGCTGTCTGATGGTAAAGCCAGGGTGCGGCTGCCTCGGCAAAACCATAGCGACGCGGGATACGCGCGAATGCCAGCAGCAGCGCCGTTCGGTGTGATTTATGAAGGCTGAAGGCTTGGGAGATAGAAAGCTGCTGAAGCTTCAGCGCCATCCGACGCAATCCACCTAGTCCCGCGTCTGCTCCCCGCTTATCATAGGTGAGGACCTGTGAAATCTTCGGAT
This sequence comes from Bdellovibrionales bacterium, assembly GCA_020434415.1. GTDB lineage: Bacteria > Bdellovibrionota_C > UBA2361 > SZUA-149 > SZUA-149 > JAGRAW01. The sequence goes on along the minus strand of JAGRAW010000164.1, from coordinate 893 downwards.
GAGAGCGAAGCAGTCCCGCAGCTCCGGGAGTGGTTAAGAAAAATAGCTCCGACCGAGGATACAGTTCTGCGAGCGCATCGACGACGGGCAGGGACAAGACGACGTCACCTAAGAATCCCGTCTGAACCAGCAGAATGCGCTCGCTCGTTCCGGCGAGAGGGCTTCCTACGCTATCATCTCTCTCAGCCACGACGCCTCAGCGGTCAAGCCGTCACGCAGCCCGACCTTCGGATTGTAGCCGAGCGCTTCTCGAGCCTTTGTCGTATCAGCTCCAGTGTGACGCGCATCGCCCTTTTCACGCTCTTGATGCTCTACCTTGAGTTTCTCTCCGAGGATATCGCCAATCATCGACAGAACCTCATTGACGGTCACCCGCGAGCCTCCTCCGATATTGCAAACCAGCGCTTCTTCCTCGGCCGATGCCGCAGCAATAGTCGCCGCTACAGCGTCACTGATGAACGTGAAGTCTCGGCTCTGCTCTCCGTCACCAAATACGCGTAGTGTTTCGCCCTTCAATCCGGCGCGAATGAAGCGGTGGAATGCCATGTCAGGGCGTTGGCGCGGACCGTAGACGGTAAAATAACGCACACTTGCCGTGGGTACTCCGAATTCCTTGCTGTAGAGCACCATCAGATGTTCCGCGGCGAGCTTGCTCACCCCGTACGGACTGATCGGCTTGGGCAACAACGTCTCGACGGTGGGAAGCGTCTCTGCATGTCCGTAGACGGAAGAACTCGAAGCATACACTACCTTCTTGAGGCTGTTGCGCACTCCCTCGCCCTTCGCAGCCTCCAACACCCGCTGAGTGGCATAGATGTTGTTGCCTGTGTAAATAGAAAAGTCTTTACCCCAGCTAGCCCGAACGCCGGCCTGCGCTGCGAGATGAAATATCC
>JAGRAW010000163.1 GCA_020434415.1 Bdellovibrionales bacterium | reverse complement strand
ATTTCGCTTTCAGTGAAATTAGGAATATTGGTCTCTGTCACCATTTTCTATATTCTAGCTCTCGGGCATCATCCGCACCCGGGCGGTTGGCTCTAGAGGGAACTTTTCCAAAGCTTCGTAGATGCTTCCTCGGGAGACGGTCTTGAACCGGGCAAGCTCTTCGGCGAGCGGCACGTATTCCTGCCGATACATCCAGTCCAAACCGACGGCCATCAAGCGCCGCATTGAACTCTCGCCTTGGAGCACAAGTCGAGTGCCCAGCTTGGTGATCGCTCGCTGCAGATCGTCATCCGTGAACTCTTTCGGTGTTCGGAGGATCTTTCTCAGCACCTCCTCTGCCTGATCTATAAGCTCCGGAGTCGAGCTGAGGTACGAGTAGATCATACCGGCGCCGTCCATATCGTCTCCGTCGATACTGGCAGAATCTGCCAATCCGGACTCGACCAGCCCCCAATAGGTGCGGGAGCCGGAACTATCGCCTAAGATGGCGCCGAGCACCTCCAGCGGATAGCGCTCTGCATCCGTCGCAGACGGCCCGCGCCCGACTAGACAGAGATGTGCTCGCTGCAGATCCTTCTTCGTAAGTTCCCGCTCTGCCGGTTGCGGCACATGCACCGGTCGGTTACGGCTTGCCTCGACGGCCGGCCAATTGCCGCAGTATTCTCCGGCAAGATCAACAAGTTCCTCCCATGCGAAATTGCCTGACGCGCAAAGAACGATGTTCGATGCGCTGTAGCGCGCATCAAAATAGGTCTGCATTTGATCCCGGCTGAGCGCCCCGATGGTATCCGTGGTACCCAGCACCGAGTTCCCCGCTGGATGGGCCCCGAAGAAACAATTCATTGCCGACTCGAAAAGAAGAAAGGTCGGCCGGTCTTGGTAGAGTGCTATTTCTTCGAGGATTACCTTCTTCTCTACCGTAAACTCCTCCAGCGTCAGACTCGGACGAAGCATGTCGCTGAGAAGCTCCAAGGCATCACGAAAATATTCGGGCAAGACCGCCATGTAGTAGACCGTCGCCTCTTCCGAGGTATAGGCATTGGCCTGCGCGCCCATTGCACCCATTTCATACGTGATGTCGAGCGCAGAGCGCTTTGCCGTTCCCTTGAACATCATATGCTCGAGAAAATGCGACACACCTGCCACTTCCGGGGACTCATCCCGTGCGCCGGTGCGCACGAAAAAACCCAGCGCGACGCTAACGGCGTTTAGACGCTGCTCGCCGACGACCGTCAAGCCGTTGGGAAGTGTCGTGGAACGAAAATGCAACTGCGAAGAAGTCGTGTTGTTTGTCACCTTCCCTATACTCCCCCTACATGAAGCGTGGAATCCGGCAGCGACAGCGCCTTTGGACCGAGAGTCACCAGCGTGGCCGGCTCAAAGGGATGCTCTTCGAAATGACGACTGATGTCCGCCGAGGTAACTTTATCGATAGCAGCCTTGATCTCCTCGAGGGTTCGAAGGCGCTTCAGGTTCCACCAATCGTTTACCATCGCTGACGCGCGAACGGAGCTCAGCTCGCTCTGCATGATGAGACGCGATTTCAAGTCTGCCTTCGCCCGTTTGAGTTCCTCGTCCGATGCTCCCTCCTTCATATTTCGAAGTTCTCGCAGCATCACGGCCAAAGTCTCTTCGGCATTCTCCGGCGTCGTGCCGGCAGAGGCGAACACGGCGGCACGCCCACGGGCGGCGCTGTGCGAAGCGGAAACTCGATACACCAGCCCACGCTTCTCGCGCACTTCCACGAACAACCTGCCGGCCATTCCTCCTGAGAGCACTCCTACCGCTACTCGAGCCGTGTAATAGTCAGGGTGCTCGATTGCCACACTCGGAAATGCCAGCGCAATCTGCACTTGGCTCGTGTCGCGTTCCAAGTGGTGGGTCGTATCGACGGTATTCAGCTCGCCTACGTCTTCGAGAGGTCGGGTTCCGCCCCAAGCACCGTATATTTACTCGACTATGGAGCGCACCTCGTCCTAGTCAAACGCCCCTGCCACCGAAATAATCGCATGGCCCGCCGTGTACTTACTGCGGTAGTGCTCCCGCAGCGCAGCAATATCGAGACCGAGAATTCCGGCCTCGGTACCTAGCTGCGAGCGTCCGAACGGCTCCGGGTAAAAAACCCGCGCCAATTCGCTCATCACCTTACTTGCGGGCTCATCCTCTAGCGCTTTCAAGTCTTGCAGCGCCAGTTGTTTCACGCTTTCGAGTGCATCTTCCGGGAGCCGCGGCTCGAGCAAGACGATGCTGTACAACTCCAACGCACGGCCGAGGTTCTCCCCAAGCATTGCGCCGGAGAACGAACTCACCTCGATACCGGAGGAATGGCCTCTCTGGATCCCGTACGATTCAAACTGGTCGGAGAGCTGCTGTGAATTCCAGGGCCCGGCTCCGCGATTCAATAGCTCGGCAATAAGCGTGGATGCGCCTTCCTTGCCTTCGGGATCGTGCACTGCTCCCGACGGCACCAGAATGGAAAACGCCGCAGATGATACACCGGGCATCTGCTCGCCAAGGAGCGTAATGCCGTTCGATAGCTTGTGGACTCGGAATACCTGCTGGGTGGTCACTGATTCGGTAGTAAGGTTATTACACTAGTAATGCATACAAAGCGGCACCTAAGCGCAGGCACTTGAATGAATGTGTCCTGCTGAATGCTCATCGGCGAGCTGAGGGATGGAGAGACTGTGATGTCCCACGGATTAGTTGACTTATGGAGCAGGGCTGCCTGTCACACCCCATGCCAACATCCCCGATTCCGCCAGTGAAACCTTCGCTTTGAACGCCGATACTCTAACTTGCTCACGTCTTCGCAGCAATCAGCACAAGTGCGACTCTTGTCCTGGCGGGCTACCCAACGCTACCCTAGGCACGAAAGCCACGCCATCTTACTTACGCTGAGTATTTCGTGACTAATTTACAAGACAATCCACGATGTCATAGCTGCGGACGCGAACTAGCCTTAGGCGCCGGTCCCGTTGGTCGGGGAGAGGAATGCACCTTCTGCCGTGCGGATGTCCGCGTCTGTTTCAATTGCCGTCACTACGATTCCGCTGCATATAACGAATGCGCTGAGCCAATGGCCGAGCGTGTCGTCGACAAAGACCGGCGGAACTTTTGTGACTACTTTAGCCTGGGCAGTGCTCAGAAAAAATCAGACTCGAAAGCTGACGCTCTGAAGAAACTTGATGACTTGTTCAAGAAATGAACGGCAGTGATCATCGTGCTGCCGAGTAGAAAGAACTGAAGACTCGGCGGGGGCCGGGCTGCTCAGGTCGATAGACGAACCTACAATGAACGTGAACGAAGAACGATTCTTTCAGTACGCTCTCGCCTTGCGAACTCGACAAGTACGCGTTGGCTTGAGTTCCAGTGGCGAGCTCCTTGAAGGAGAAGTTGTCAACGCCATGTTCGACAGTTTCTTGCTGCGAACCCCTAAAGGCAATCGCGTTGTTCGTTTCGAGGAAATTACGTTTCTGGATGCAATCGATTAGCGGTACGAAACTGATCGGCGATACTCCGGGACTATCTGTTTCCTTCTTTGCCGTTAGCCCTATTGCTGACATCCGCGGCAGAGAAAAGTGCTTCTTCCCTGCTGTACGATTCGCTCTATCAGGGCACCGCACCGCGGACATGGCTCACCTTCTCGGTTGTAGACCTTGAGGTAGCGCTGAAAACCGCCCACGGAACCGGTGCTGTCCTGAAAATCCGAGAACGTCGTTCCACAATGCCGGATAGCACGAGCAAGAATGCGCTTGGTTTGCAGCCGAAGCTGTTTGATCTCATCCGTTACCAGGGCAGCACCAAGCCGTTCCGGATGGATGCGGCTCGCAAACAGTATTTCGCTGGCGTAGATGTTGCCTAGCCCAACGAGTCGATCTTGCCGTAAGAGCCACTGCTTAATCGGCTGCTTCGCGTTCTCGAGCAGCTTGACGAGCGCGCGCTCGGTAAAGTCTTCCGTCGTGGGATCTAGACCGACCGGCCGCAGCGACTCATAATCCGCAGTAACCTGAATGGTCCCGAAGCGACGTGGATCGAAAAAGCTCAATCGACCGGAGGAACAGACACACTCCGCCCGTAAGTGCTTCTCGATCGGGGGGCGCTGCAGCGCCGCCTGCTGAAACTGAACCGTCCGCAACGGGGTTCCGTCATCCCAAATGAGTCTGCCGGTCATCCGTAGGTGAACTGCGACATAGGCTGCTTGCGAGCCTGAGGAAACGCTCAGCACTACCTGTTTGCCCAGCCGAGTAACATCGACGAACGTGCATCCCTCCAGTTCCCAGGCAAGCAGATCGCTCAGTTTTTGGTCCTTTACCAAGACTCGTTGGATCGTAGCACCGACCAGCGCCGGGCGGAGCTGTCGGGCGACGGTCTCGACCTCAGGCAATTCAGGCATGCGAACCCTCAACAATTACATAAATCACCGATGGAAAAGCGAACAATTCCACATTCTCCAAGGCATCTAAAGTAAGCGGCAGCTGCGACCACCTCGCTGAAGGCGCCGAATAAACGAGAAAGCGCTGCTCACGGAGCGCGCACAGACAACTAGTAACTGCGTACCTAAACGCCACCTCGCGCTCGCCAACCACATGACTGCGACCGTTCTCGTATTCGATCCCAACGCTGCCGTCCAGGCTATCACGGCGGCAGCCCTCGAGCAGCCGGGGCTACTTGTTGAAGCTCATCGCGATGGAGCGGGCGCAGTCGACATCATCCGTCGGACAATGCCGATCGCAGTCTTGATTGCGCACGATCTGACAAACACCGATCCCTACGCTCTTTGCCGTGCGTTGAAAAAAGATCCCGCCTTGAAAGACATTTCGTTTGTCCTTCTCGCTCCCGGCGACCAGAAAGCAAGCATTCAGGGGCCTGCACGCCAAGCGGGAATCGACGCACTTCTGTTCAAACCATTCAAATCCGACCAGGTACGGCGCGTTGTCCTGCCGACGTTTGAAGCCTACCAGCGGGCCAGCTCGACACAAAGCGCCGCTTCAGTCGATGCGCCGTCCCGACCGGTAGATCCACAAGCGCCACTGCTCATCTGGTTACACGATGCATTTGCCGCTCGGCTCCTCGAACGCGTCCTCGAGCGTCTAGGACTCCAGCCACGAGTATTGGTCGGCACCGAGACACCCGAGACTTTTTCGGCAACAGCCGGCGCAGTCTTCACTGATGCTGCAGACTGCACATGGTTCAAACCGGAGCGACACGGGAAACTCGTCGCTCTGGGAACAGCAAGCGGAGCAGCGAACTCGCTGCTGCTGCCGACGCCGCTTTCGCTCGACGGTATCATCACTACTCTCGGTCAGTTCCTCGATCTTTCTCTTCCCTCACCCGCCGCCCCGAACACACCGCTCAACAGCGCGCAGCAAAGCCTCCTCGCTGCTCGAATCACGGGGCGAATCTATGAGCGCCTTCTCACGCAGGAAGCGCTTCGTTACCGCAAATGGGAAGAAGCCTGTTCCATGGTCGGCGCCGAAGCGTTACGGATCTGTCGCTCCTTTACTGAATAGAGCGGCAGACGGGCTTGGCCCTCCCTGCCCTTCGAAGCATGCACTATCTCGCGGATCGCTCAATTGCAGGATTAGCTTTCCTCGTCCAGTCGCCCGGCAAGTGCCAGAAGTAAATGGTCTGTTCGTTTCTCGATCGTGCGTGGCGCTGCTGGAATAAGATCTAACGCTTCGAAGCGAAACGATCCGCCTTCGCGTGTCACTCGCAGCATACCGAGCAACGCCTCTTCGCCCTCGCGCTCGGCCTTCATGGCATGGATAATCTGCCCGTCATCAAAAAGAAGAAAGCCCTCAGCATCGGCAACGTCAATCGCGAGGCGGCCTGATTTACGGGCCGCAGAGAGCATCTGAATCACGTCGACCAACGAGATGTCAGCCAGAGAACCGCTAAGGGCAGCGGAAGAACGCACCGATGACCTCCGCAACAGATTATAAAGTCGGAAAAGGAGCTCCGGCTCGTCCTTGGGTAGCTCCGCAAAGTCGTCGCAACCGAGACGGAAACACTCGAGCTTACGCTCGGGGCTGGTGCCAACGACCAGCACTGGCGGTGCTCCGCCCGGTAGGGTCTTCAATAGCTCCAGACAGTCGACAACGCTGAGCACGGGAAGCTGATCCCAGAGCACGACCGTATCGAAATGCTCAGCTCGGAGTGCCTCCATGGCGGTCACCCCACAGGACGTTTGCTGCACGCCCATACCCGCTCGAAGCAATTCGGCTCCAAAGCTCGCCAAATGTCCTCCAACCGGTTCAACAATCAAGATCTTTGCCATAGGAAATCAGGTCACTACCTCACAAGACCGACACGACCATATCTGAGAAGTCACCGCCCCACGCGAGCTGTGACAGTCCTCAAGGCACCATTCAAACTGCAGTCTCGTCGTTTGCACCACCGAAAAGGCTATTACCGCAGACGAAGTTCGTTAATTATTTCAGCTCAAATGCCGTTCTACGCACCAGGGAATGATGCACCTTTGCAAACACCACTGACGCCCATGACCGAGCTTCTGCCCGACGGCACAAAGCCGATTTCGCTCAGCAGAGAGCAGTTCTCGGCGATCGAACAATCGCTGAAGAACTTCTACCGCAAGACCAAATGCGGGGTGGTCATGCTTTCCGACGAAAGCGGGTTAGCGGTAGCACAAAGTGGCCGCTTGGATGCTGCTAAAATGGCTTTACTTTCAACGCTTGCGGCAGGCAACTATGCAGCGACTGCGCAAATGGCAAACCTCGTCAGCGAAGCGACCGGGTTTGATAAACAGTATCACGAAGGCCGAGAAAACAGCATCTACATCACAGGCGTTCTGCAAACGTTCTTCTTGGTCATCGTATTCGGGAAAGAATCCACGTTCGCAATGATACGGGTGTTAGCGGAGAAGCTGATCGAAGAGTTACGGACGGCTCTCGAGCTTGGAGGAGCTGACGCCTCGGGGACCCCCGCGAGTGAAATACGAATGCATTTGGAACAGCAGGATTTCCAGGAAGAGTTGAGTTCCAGACTCGATTCCATCCTGGGCAGCAAAGGCAATGTATAGTGGTCACGACGTAATCAAACCCGTCGAAGAGGTCGAAAACTAACGAGAGGCCAGGGAGAGACTGCGGTGTTTATCAACTACGGATTGAACCAGATCGACTTGAAGATCGTCTACTACGGTCCGGGCTTCTCCGGAAAGACGACGAATCTCGAATGGGCTCATGCGCATATCGATCCCGGTCTCCGCAGTGACATTCTCAATCTGAAGACCAAAGAAGATCGCACCATCTTCTTCGATTTCATGCAGTTCGAGGTTGGTAAAATCAAGGGCCTGACCCCCAAATTCAATCTGTACACCGTGCCTGGGCAGGACATCTACACGGTCAGTCGCAAAATTATTCTGAACGGAGTCGACGGCATCATCTACGTCGCCGACTCAGGCGCTCCTCGGATGCGCGACAATCTGTTTACGCTGATCGACCTGGTGAAGAACCTTCGTGCGAACAAGCATCAAGTCGAAGAGTTTCCGATCATCTTCCAATACAACAAACGAGATCTGCCCGACGCGGTGCCGCTTCCCGTATTGCGCAAGACGCTAAATCGATTTTCTGCACCTGAATTCGAGGCATGTGCTGCCAAAGGCGAGGGCGTGTTCGAGTGCTTGAAAACTGCAATCGAGCTTGTGGTGCAGCGGGTAACGAAGTTGGTGTAAGAAGCGTACCTTGCACCAGCCACGCGACAGACCCTCCTCACGGTGCTATCGACCTTCTACCGCATCCCACAGAACGATAGTGGCGACTGCAGATCGAATGTGTGAGGCGGAGCAGATGCTCACGCCTCCGGAAACCCTTGTCGTAGATTACAATTCTAGCCGATGATGTCCTCTGTTCCCGACCAGCCTCGTGGAGGACCGACCAGCAACAGTCCCACTGCGGAGATCGCTACAGCGCTGTCCATCAAAACCGAGGGTCGCGAACTGGCGAAGAAGGGTACTTGTAAGCCCAACTGCGACTCCGCTCCGTCACGAATCATCTCGAACAGCGCGCCCGTTCCGCAGAGTGCACAGACGGCGACCAATCCCATCCCCCAGAAAATCTGCAGGATTCCCAGTCGAGCGGCAAAGCGCCACAACGAGCAGATTGCTACCAGCAACAGACCGCCCAAAATTGCTTCTGCAGCGGAATGAATACCGTTCAGCGGCTCTCCTTTCTCGTATGCCTGCAGTGCCCGAAACTCGCTTTCTCCATGCATCATTTGCATGAGTTCAGACACATGACGCTGTGCAAGACCGTCAGCAGAAAACGCCACCAGAACTGCCAACACGATCACTACGATTCGAACCATTTCCATACTCCTGAAAAAACCTTCACCGGAAGCGGCATCCACTTGCCGCGCCTCAAGAAACAGCACCTGGGCGACCCCCCGGCAGTGCTCGGACCTTCAAGCGCAACATCCGGCAAAAAAATGAAGTTGTTCGAATCCGAACCAAGAACAGGCACCCGCTACCTCGGCCAGCGGGCTAGCACGGCGAATTCGTGCCTATTCCAGGAATTCGTGCCTATTCCAGGAATTCGTGCCTATTCC
>JAGRAW010000162.1 GCA_020434415.1 Bdellovibrionales bacterium | reverse complement strand
CTTGTGGGCCGACATCACCCTTCGGACCCTGAGCACCTTGCAGACCGGGTTCGCCCTGCGGGCCTGGCACACCCGGCAGACCATCTGCTCCGGCTGGACCCGCCGGGCCTTGCGGACCTTCGGGGCCGACATCACCCTTCGGACCCTGAGCGCCTTGCGGACCGGGTTCCCCCTGCGGACCTTGAGCGCCAACTACCAACGGAAAGGTGCGCGACCACAGCAGGTGAAACCAGCGATGCGGCTTCACGTTGAAACTTAGCTCGTAACTTCCGGGTGCAAGTGCACTTGGAAGAGCGAGCGATAGCAGCTCATCTTGCTGAGTGACCAGCTCGAGATCGGAATCGGCGAGTCGAATCCTAAAGGTGTGGCCGGCCAGATTGTCTCCCCGGACAATAATCTGACCTGCGGCATCGTCGACTGCGACACTGTGGATTTCCGGGCTGCGAAGCTGGCGGTTGCGATCGTCGTCTTTATTGCGCCAGTCGCCCGCTTGAGCGACGTCAACGAACCATCCGGTGCTTGCCAGTAGTGCCCAAACGAAACATAGGGCTATTGTGCTTCTCATGTGCTCTCTTCTGACGACGCATACGTCAATACCTCGCCTATCGCTGATGCGATGGCGCGTTTACACACCGCTTTCGAACGTAAATGTCGCCTGCTCTCTTACCCCTGCAAAAAATACCTAGAGCGATTCGCATACCAGCGCTCCATCGAACGATAAGAGATCGAATTAGCTCAATGTAGAGGCACGGAAATGATTGCGATGTGGCACCAGACTACCCATTACCGCGCAGCTTTTGCGTAGAACCGAAAAACGCGTTACGAAGCGTAGTGCGAGAAAGCTACCGCCTTTCGGAGATGCGAGATGGACTTTGCAGAAAAGCTTACCAATTATGCCAAAGCGATCGTCGGCCACGGCCTTAACGTGCAGCCTGGACAGATCGTCAATATCAGCACAGAAGCGCTTCATCGGGACTTCGCGATCAAAATCGCCGAGGCGGCCTATGACCGTGGCGCTCGCTTCGTCAATATAGATCTGTCCGATGTCCGCCTCTCCAAACTGCGGCTTCAGAAGGCAAAAGAGGAAGACCTCGAATACGTGCCGCCGTACTTGGGGTTGAAGTACCGCGAGCTGGTCGATGAGACTGCGGCCAATCTGCGTCTCATCGGCGCGGAAGATCCGGACATACTCGCTGATGTCGATCCCAAACGAATCAACACCGTGCGCCTTCATCACCACCTTGCCATCAAGTATTTCTATGATGAGGGAATCGGAAAATCGAAAGTGCATTGGACGGTTGCCGCAGCAGCATCGCCAGGGTGGGCCGCTAAGCTCTTTCCCGACCTTCCGCCGGATCAGGCACTCGCCCGCCTTTGGGATGAGATTTTTCGGATCTGCCGCGCCGACGCCCCCGATGCACTGGCAGCTTGGGAAGAGCACAGTCACACGCTCCAGAAACGAGCCCAGTCCTTGAATGACCTCGGTATCGAGACGATTCACTTCACCGGCGGCGGCACCGATCTTCGCGTCGGACTGTCATCAGCAGCTCGCTTTCGGGGGGGGACGGACATCAGCCCGCGAGGGGTTCCATTCGAGCCGAATATGCCGACAGAGGAAGTGTTTACGACTCCCGATTGTCGGCGAACAGAAGGTACGGTCCGAGCGACACGTCCCTTTCTTGTCAACGGCAAGCTCATTCAGGGGCTGGAACTGTCGTTCAAAGATGGTGAGATTACCGATTTCAAGGCTGACGACGGGGAAGCGACCTTCCGCGAATACATCAAGAGTGATCCCGGGGCATGTCGTCTTGGCGAAGTCGCTCTCGTCGGTGTCGATTCTCCGGTCTACCGGAGCGGCGTCGTGTTCCAGGAAATCCTGTATGACGAAAATGCTGCATGTCATATCGCCGTAGGTTCAGCTTACAAATTCTGTCTCGCCGGCGGCACGACAATGTCAAAAGAAGAGCTCGCGGCTATCGGTTGCAACGAAAGCACGGTTCACACGGACATGATGATCTCCTCGGAAGAAGTCGATGTCATTGCGACGACGTATGACGGACGGACCGTCCCCCTGCTCGAAAAGGGACGCTGGGTGCTTGCTTTGCCTTCATAGAGGACGTCGCAACAAGGCATCACCCTGATTCGCCGGCTGATCTTTCAGTGATAAGCCGGTGAAGGTAGTGCTGAATGTCATCATAGCTTGTCGCCAGACCCTTGTAGGCTCGGGAAGCCAAGGTCATCGTACCCAGCGCAGCGCTCAGTTGTTCGAGTTCGACACGACTCAGCTCGCTTGCGGCGAGAAAATAGGTGCGAATCGTAAAGAACGACGCCCCCATGCGTGAAAAGCCGGTAATGGTCTGACGTTCGATGCGAAGAAAAAGCGCGGGCGACACCGCATTGAATGAACGTCCACATTCGGCCCCCGGAGGCGTCTCCGGATGATGGTTCAACTGCGTATCGGTCGCAATCCCCCACGCAAATCGCACGTACGGCCGCCGATGCACCATTGCTTGCAGTAGCTGCGGGGCGCTGGTGTTCACCGCGTCAATCTCGGCGATAGGTTCGTGAATCTCGATAAAGCTTCTCCCGATCTTCTCGGCCGGTGACCAATGATTCGGTGCCGAGAGGTGAATTGCTGCCAGGTAGTCTTCACTTCCGGTGAGCTGCACGACAGCCACATCTTCTTGCACCTGCGAAGCCAGCGCATCGAACAACGAGCGGTACGGACCGGGCGCCAACAGCTCCAACCGTTCGGTCCACTGAAGGCGCTCATCGGTGAGCTTACAATGTAGTTCCCGGACCGCTCCCGTTTGCCGGAATTCGAAAAACTGCGGATGCTCGCTACAGAGCTTTGCTACGACCCAAAGGCAAAGTTCGGACTCAGCTTCCGCAGTAAATCGATTCGTCAGGAAATACTTGTCGATCTGCTCGTTTCTAGCTGCGATCTTGTTCGAGCGATAGTGCTCGAACTGATTGTCGAACTGAAACACGAACGTATCACGCAGCCCATTGCCATAGTCCGACTCAAGACTTCTTAGACCGGGCCCAACGTGGTAGCGCCCGTCAGCAAGAGGAAAGTACCGCGCCGGGGCGGGAAGCGTTTGGGAAATCGTCATTGGTCTTCACCTTCGAGCAGCGCTGCCGGTCAAGCAGACCACAGCCGCAGCTCTCCTCCATACTCAAGCTCTCGGCTATTTCGGCAAGTGCTTTCAGCGCGTTGATGAAAAACAGTGCTTTCAGGCAGTTGGAAGCCGTGCCCGCAAGAGATCTCCGCATATTTCCCTCAGGTTATCCTCTAGTTCAAGGGGCTTTAGCTCTCCCTGCGATTTGCCGACTATGACCTTTATAGGGCTGCGGCCAGCCCGACTACAGCCTAAGAGGTTTTCGCGCGTTCGAGAAGGAGACGCCTGCTGTGTTACAACGAGACGTACCCCCAACCAAGATCCTGTTCATAGAACACGACGAGGCAGCATTTCAGATTCGGCAATGCATCGCTCGAGCTCTGCTCTCTCTTCCGCCGGTCGAGCTCTACCATGCCAGAGATGCCACCGAAGCGCTCTCGATGCTCGAAAGTCTGAATCCCGACGTCATTGTTATCGACGGTGAAGAGACAGAAGAACGAGAACTGTTCATCGACAGCCTCTCGCTCAACCATCCGCCGATCGTCGTCCAAACGGAAGCGCAAGCATCCTCTGTCTGTGATTCGGAAATTACCTGCATTCAAAAGAATGACAGCCTGGAAGGAATTCACCAGACGCTGACTCTCGCCGCTGCTCTGGGCGAGAAGTTCACGGGTGCAAGAGTATCCGGAGCGCTTCACTAGCCCGACGTCAGCGCTTTCCCTGCGTGGTCGAAGAAAAGAAGTCGGTCAGGCACCACCTCTAGCGGAAGCTGCTGGCCGATAGCTGCAGTTGTACCCGAAGCAGTTCTTATGCCGACTGTACCTGCGACGCCTGAACCCATTGCGACGTTTTCCTTAGCATCCCAGAGGGGAAACGGCAGACGAACATACAGCACCCGCTCTGAACCGAGCAATTCGATGTGTTCGATTGGGGCTAGAAACGTAGTTGGACCGGTAGATGTCGCGATACAGAGTGCGTCACCTCGTACGCCGACGACCAACGAACCTCTGTCCGAACGAACACTGTCCGGCACAGCCGCTGCGACGGTGCCAAGCTGCAGAGCGCCTATCTCCGGCTTCCATTCGGCGGCGTAAAATGCAATCCCGAAGGAACCGATGAAAGAGGCGACAAATGCATTTGCAGGCTTGCTATAGACATCCTGCGGTGCCCCCACTTGCTGAAGCTCTCCGGAGCGCAGCACCGCAACTCGATCGCCTAAGGTCATCGCCTCAACCTGATCGTGGGTGACGTACAATGTCGTTACGCCCAGTCGTCGCTGGATTTGTCTTATCTCGGCTCGAAGAGCGACCCTGAGCTGTGCGTCCAGGTTCGAGAGGGGCTCATCCATCAGGAACACTGACGGTTCCCGAACGAGCGCGCGCCCCATCGCCACTCGTTGGCGCTGCCCGCCCGAAAGCGCTCGTGGCTTCTCTTCGAGCACAGCCGTAAGCGCCAACATTTCGGCGATTGAAGCGACACGTTCTGCGCGCTCCCTTGAATCTACTCGCCGCATCCGTAGCGGGAACTCGAAATTCTCACGTACCGTCATGTGAGGGTACAAAGCGTAGTTCTGAAAAACCATCGCGACGTTTCTATCCTGGGGCGGCAAGTCCAGGACAGAGCGCCCGTCGAAGCGTATCTCTCCGTTGGTTGGCTGTTCCAGCCCTGCCACCATGCGAAGTAGCGTGGACTTACCGCACCCGGACGGGCCGACAAGAATCAGCATCTCTCCAGGATCAGCTTGAAGCGTCACCTGCTTCACCACACTTCGCGCCCCAAACGCCTTGCTGACAGCGATAAGCTCTACTCTACCTTGCCCCATCACCCTTTCAACCCGCTCGTTGTAACGCTTTCCACAAACCAACGCTGGAAGAGGACGAATGCCACGATAACCGGCAGCGTCATCAGAACGCCAAACGCCAAAATATCCCCCCATTGTAACGGGGGGAGCGTGTAAAACGTGGCTATGGCAATCGGTAGCGGTCGGAACTCCGGCCCCGTCGTGACCAGCAACGGCCAAAGATAGGCCCCCCAGTTGAAGAGGAAGGACAAAATCGCACCGGTAGCAAAGACCGGCTTGGCAAGCGGAAGGATGACACTCCAGTAGATGCGACTAGTGCTCGCGCCGTCCATCCAGGCTGCTTCCTCAAGCTCACGTGGAATATCAAGAAAAAAGGAATAGAAGAAAAAGATGAGAAAGGCATTTGCGACAAACGGCAGTATCAACACCCCGTAGGAGTCTCTCCATCCGACAGCACTCACCAAATAGAAAAGCGGCACTGCAATCGCTTCAAAGGGTACAATTACCATAACCAGGACGAAGAACAGGAAGAGTCGACGACCGCGGAAGGTAAAACGTGCGAGAGCATAGCCTGCGAGAGAGTTCACGAACAGGCCGACTATTGTAATTCCTCCGGTGACAACAACCGAATTCAGAAAGAAGCGTCCGAACTGCACCCGCTCGAAGACATCTCGGTAATTCGTAAGTGTCAGATTTTCACCCCATCGTGAAACAGTGAGTGAGTCGGTGAGCACCCTACTATCCGGCATCAGACTGCCGACGCACATCACGATCACGGGAATGAGGTAAAAAAGTGTCATCACCCCGAGCATAACGACCGCGCCGAACGTCTTACTGGTGGTCATGACCTCCTCCCCTCATCAAGTAGCACCTGCTGCAGTACACTGATGCAAAGCACGATGCAAAACAGCACTACACTCAACGCACTGGCCTCACCGATTTGCTGTAGGTCGAAGGCTGACTCCACCGCCTGCAACAAGAGCGTTCGAGTCGCATCACCCGGACCGCCGTGTGTCATGATACGCACCTGCTCGAAGAGTCGAAACGCGAGAATGGTTGTCAGAAGCATGGTAAACACGAGCGGATTTCGAAGCTGCGGGAGCGTGATATGCCGAAATTGCGCAAAGGCACCTGCTCGATCGATTGCGGCAGCCTCGTAGAGCTCCTTCGGAATGCGGCTCAACGCTGCGCTCAGTATAACCATCTGCAGTCCTACCCCCTGCCACAACGACAACAGAATAATCGCCGGAAATGCCAGCTGTGGATCGCGTAAAAAGTCCCGCGGCTCCCATCCGCCTAGCGTGAGCCAAGATAGGACTCGGTTCATCGGTCCGGTCTCGCCTGGCGCATAGAGAAGTATCCAGACCACGGCAATCAAAGACATCGGAAAGACGACGGGCAAAAAAAGTAGCACGCGAAAAAGCCGCTTCCCCGAAGGCACCAGTTCCAGCAACACCGCGAGCAGCAGGGCGAGCACGGTCTGCACCGGAACGACGACCGCAGCGAACACGAGATTGTTCGCGAGCGCGCGTCGGATCATCGGATCGCTCAGTAGACGCCGATACTGCTCTGTCCCGACAAATCGCATTGCGAGCGGCGAATTCAACTGGGCATCAGTACACGAAAGTATCACTGCTGCCAGGAAAGGCATTGCGACAAAGGCCGCGAGCCCGACAAAAGCGGGCATACTCAACAAAAGCCCGGCCAAGGCAGATTGGTTACCGTCACTGCGCATCGTTGTCCGTAGTCACCTCCTTGGCTTCCCCTGCAACTATCGCAAGCTCTCGGGAGATTCGCCGAGCAGCGTTTACCGCGGCTGGTCCTACCGACTCTCCGGTTCGAACGTCGTACAACAATCGCTGTATCGCGATTGTTACGACCGGATAGGCAGGAGTTCGAGGTCGAGGCACGGTAAATCCCTCTTTCAACTGAGTAACGAAGAGATGTGCAGGGCTGTCCTGCCCGAAGCGATCCGAAGCACGAATTGCGTCTACCGTGGCTGGAATGGCCCCGTTGGCCGAAGTCATGGCGAGGATTTGCTCGGCCTCCAGGAGAAACGCGAGAAACGCAGCTGCCCGTGGTCGAGCAATCGAGGCCTTGGTAATGGCCCACATCCAAGACCCCTGCGCCGATTTCGAGCCATACCCCAAGTCCGGGAGGGGCAGCACCAGCAAATCATCGCCGAATGCGGCACTATTTCGCCCATATTCCCAGTGTCCGGAGAGGGAGACGCCCACTCGCCCGTCAATAAATGCACGGTCATCGGTATTCGGATCGACATAACGGTCTTCCACGATCCAGCGCTGCAAGCGCCGGAGCAGCGCTTCACTTCGGGGACCGTCAAGCGCAGCAACTGTCGTCGACCCCGCTGACGGGAGAAGACTTGCTCCTGCAGAACGAAACAACGGCTGAAATGCGTAGGTAAACCACTCTCCGGTATAGTTCAGCTTGAGGTCAAGCACCGCTCCATCAAGATCATCGGCGGCAAGATCGGCAAGTATCTTCTCGAATTCGTTGCGCGTCCAAGCTGCTCTCGGATGGGTAGGTATTCGTATCCCGTGCTGCTCCAGATTGCTTCGGCGAGCATACAGCGCAAGTCCCGAATCAAACATTCCCACTGCAAACAATCTTCCTGCAAAGCTTCCCTGCTCGATTATCGACGGCAAGAGGTTCGCGGTACGCTGCTCGGGAAGCAGGGTATCCAATTCGACAAGAAGCTGTTGCCAGACAAAGCGTGGGACGAGCGGACCATCCAGCTCCACAATGTCAGGCAGCTCGCCCGCCGCTGCGGCAGCCTGCACTTGCGCATGATAGGTACCTTCCGGAAGAAACGTGACAGCAACGCGCTCATGGGGATAGCGTTGCTGAAACTTCGCGACCAGGGTCTGCATAACCCGCCGCTCGGACGGCTGACCGGCGTGCGCCCAGACCGTAAGCGTCGCACTTTCACCGGGATCGCTGCACGCAGCTGCGGCCCAGAAGAAGCTCAGCGCCAGAAGACGATGCGCTCGCCGCAACCACGAAGGGCGAGCGCTTCGCCGGTGCTGAATGCTACTCAGGCGGAGTCGCAAGCGCATCGAGTTCCTCGAATTCGGCAGCAATCTGCTCGAGCTGCGAGCGCGTTTCCTTCAATACCGATTTGCAAATCTTGATTGAACCGAGGGCGTCCTTCATGCGCGGCACGAGCTGGTCGATGGAGACGCGATTCGCCTGTAGCTCTTGCGATAGGGTCTCGAGCTTGCGGAAATGTTCCTCGAACTGCTGATCTTCCTTCTTCACCGACATCTCGTGCTATCTCCTTATCAGTCAATCGTCGCCTTCTTCGTCGTATCGAAAAACTCCAGCTCAACCGCGTCTCCAGATCCGAGTTGAGCTCCTCCCACAAGATACTGCCCGTCCTTGTCACGGATAAGCGCGAACCCACGTCGAAGCTGGGTTGCCGGACCAGCTTCCTCAACCAATCGCTCTAGATGCAGTAGCGCCCGCTCTCCTTGCTCCAGATGCCAACCGGCCATCCGTACCAGCTCCCGACCGCTGCTGAGCTGTAATTCGCAGCGTTCCACCACACGACCCATGCCGTCGGCAGCCCGACGCACCAGCGCTCCCAGACGGAAGCTAGACTGGTTTGCCTGTTGACCGGCAAGAGCGAGCAGCGGTGGCGTAAGCCCGCGCAGACGCTCACCGACCGTCTCGACGGCT
>JAGRAW010000161.1 GCA_020434415.1 Bdellovibrionales bacterium | reverse complement strand
GTTCGAATCCTCTCGCCCCGATTCTTCTTCGTGTATGTTCACTATCACCACTACGAGTAACTTAGCGTCGAAGGCTTGGGAGCTTGCTGACCATGAATAGCGCGCTGATGGTTGCCCTCGCCTCGTTTGCCCTCGGTTCTCTCCCGTTCGGCTACATCATCGGACGCCTTCAGGGGAAGGATGTGCGAGCGCTCGGCAGCGGCAACATCGGCGCCACGAACGTAGCGCGAACCGTCGGCAAGAAAGCCGGGTTGTTGGTACTGGTGCTCGATGCTGCGAAAGGTGCGCTGGGCACGTGGTTGGGGACGTTCGCCGGTGAAGCCTGGCTCCCGCTTGCTGCCTTGGCCGGCATTCTAGGGCACTGCTACTCACCGTTTTTGCGAGGCAAGGGAGGAAAAGGCGTCGCTACAGGTCTGGGAGCTTTCGCCATGCTTGCTCCTCACGAGACAATCGCGGCAATTATCACCTTCGTTGGCGCCTTTCTTCTCACAGGCTATGTCGCGCTCGGCTCGATGCTCGGTGCGCTTGCCATTCCGCTCGTCGCGGGCCTGCGAGGCGGGCTTGCCTCACCGGTAACACAGGTCGCGTTAGTAACTGCGATCTTGGTGATTTGGCGCCACCGGGGAAACATCTCCCGCTTACTGCTCGGCACGGAGCACAGGATGCTCTACAGCAAAAAAATTCCGGCACCAGGTAGTGCCGGATGATTGGAACAGCGGGCTAGGAACCGATTTTCTCCAATCCCCCGGGAACGAAGTGTGAAAGCGTTCCGTTATCCCAGAGCACGGTTACGGTAATGCCGGGAGGGTCCCCATCGGGACGGATAGACTGGCGCACGGTTTCAATTCGCACCTTCTGCACCACCCCAAGCGGACCTTCCGTGTCTACTCGCTTCACCCGGTCGCCTGCTTTCAAGCTGGCACCGTCAATTTGCTCATTTCCCGCCAATGCTCAATCTCCTCAGTGACTACCGACGTTTCTGCCCTCTAGTGGGGCAGTTCGTAAATTCGGTGAATACCATGGACGTCATGTCTTGCGCCCCACTAGCAAATGTCTTTGTTTGTCGCGGCCTCCGGCCGCGAGTAGTGTCCTGCATTTTTTCAGCGAATTGATGAAGCAGGCACTAGGCTCGACATAGTATATGATGCGGCAGCGTATAAAAAGGGCGGGTTGAATCGCGTTCCCCCTGCCTGTTTCCGGCATCGCTGTAGTTCCCCCAGGCAGGTATTCTAACGACCGAGGCTAAACTCTAGTTTTCCCATGGCCAAATGGTTATTTCTCCACTACACAAACGTTGGAGGTAATTCCGCATGGAAGTACGCATGAGTCCCGCCACTCGACTTGCGCGAATCGGGGCACTGCTCACCATGATCCTCTTGTTCATTGGTGCCCAGTACGGTCGGGCGCTTGAAGGTGCCTACCGCAACCTGATCCCGCTTATTCCTTACGTAACCGGTCTTGCCGCGCTGGCAAGCATCATCGCGGTTGCAGTGTATGCGCGGACCAAGCACTCACTCCGTATCGAGCACCTGCAGTTTCGCCGCGTCCTACGCGCTGTCGCTGTCGCCTTGCTCGGCGGCCTCCCCCTTGTCGCCTTGGTCGAAAGCCTGATCGTCGCTCCGATCGAGCGGATGCATTTCCTTAAATACTCGGCCCTCACGTTTTTTATTTACTTCAGCTTTGCTTCTCCCAAGCACATCCCCCGACTTTTCTCCGCGGTCCTATTCGCGGCAAGCTTTGGAAGCTTGGAAGAATGTGCCCAATATTTCCACCCCGAACGAGTCTACGACCCCCGAGACATCTTGCTGAATGGCATCGCTGCCGTGTCTGGGGCAGTATTCGTTTTGGTGCTGCTGGAATGGCGCTCCGCCTTACGCCCATCGAAGCAAGGGACTGCTCTTGGAGCTTATCCATAGATAAGCTCTTACTCCTCGGCAGCATCCCCCAGTATGAGTCGGACGACATTGGCCTTCTCCCGCGGATCGCGGCTCCCGGCGCCGGTACCCTGCGCGAGAATTCTGCGAAAATGCGGAATGGGCTGCCACTCATCTACGATGGCGGCCAAGATCGCCGCCCCTGTAGGCGTCAGACATTCGCCCGGCAAAGTGATATCGGAGGTGGGAATCCGGTAGGCTCGTAGTATCTCCACGACCGCCGGCGTCGGCACGGCCATCAATCCATGCGCCGCTTTCACGGTTCCGGAGCCAAGCGTGACAGGAGAAGCAACGACTCGCGACGTCCCAAGCATATGAAATGCTGCCGCAAAACCTGCAATATCCATAATCGAGTCGAAGGCACCGACCTCGTGAAAATGCACTTCTTCCAGTGAACACCCGTGGACGCTCGCCTCTGCCTCGCCGAGAATGCCGAAAATCTCGCTCGCCAGCTCCATGGCCTCGGCACTCAGGCGACCGGCCTGGTGCTCGTCCGTGAGCAATTTCAAGATATCGCCCAAATGGCGATGATGTGCATGCGCGTGGTGATGCTCATGATGAGGGGTCTGCTCGGGATGCTGATGATGATCGTGGTGGTGATGATGATGGTCGCTACCATGATGGTGTCCCGGAGCTTCAGCCGGACGGTGCGGAAGAGGTAGCCCCGCTCCGTGACGATCGGCGTGGACGTCACCGACGTAAAAGTCAACTTTCAAGGCTGCCATTCCGGCACGAAGCACTCGCCCAAGCGCGTAGCGCCCGCCGGGTTCGCTCTCGAGGAGACCGCTGACCTCGTCTTCCCATGGCGCTACCGCTTGGTGCACATCGTCAGGAGTTGCACTCTCAATTCGTAGGACATCAAGTACCGACCCGAGAAGCATGTCCCCGGATGCACCGGAGCTACAATCGAAAAACGCTACACGCACGATATCCCCCCTACCAAAAGCTGGTTTCTCTGAGCTCGCCGAATCGAGCGCAGGGGTCGATCGGCCTCAGCCGACCTAATCTAAAGGGATCCCTCGTTTTTGTCGATTACTCCTCAGAGCAGGGTTGTCGTGAGGTGCAAGAAAAGCCGGGCTTTGCCTCAGTTTCTTGAACCTGAGCGGCGGGTCAGCGGTATCTAAACAGTATCGGATATGAAGTCGCCTGCAGGGTAGGCAACAGCAAAAGTAAGCTTCTGAATTCACTAAGGTAAGGGGTGGTCCGGTGATCGGCAAGAACGACAGATTCTCACGTGGTCCTTCACTGCAATGTTCATTCTGCGGCAAGTCGCAAGACGATGTTCGCAAGCTCGTAGCCGGTCCGAACGTCTACATCTGCGACGAGTGTATCGACCTCTGCAACGATATTCTCTCCGAGGAGCTCGAAGAGACCAGCACCTCACAATTTGGAGCTGATTTACCCACTCCGGTAGAAATTCGTGAATATCTGGATCGCTATGTGATTGGGCAGGAGCGGGCCAAGAAAGTGCTCGCCGTCGCGGTGCACAATCACTATAAGCGCATCAATACCCTTGCCAACCGCGGCACCAACGATGTCGAGCTGCAGAAGTCCAACATTCTGCTCATCGGACCGACCGGCTGCGGCAAGACTCTACTCGCCCAAACGCTTGCCCGCTTGTTGAATGTTCCTTTCACCATTGCCGATGCAACGAACCTCACTGAAGCGGGCTACGTTGGCGAAGACGTCGAGAATATCATCCTGAACCTGCTCCAGGCGGCAGATTACGACGTCGAGCGAGCAGAGCGAGGCATCGTCTATATCGACGAGATCGACAAGATATCCCGAAAGTCCGATAGCCCGTCCGTCACTCGGGACGTATCCGGAGAAGGCGTACAACAGGCACTGCTCAAGCTTATCGAAGGCACTGTCGCAAATGTGCCGCCGAAAGGAGGCCGTAAGCATCCGCAACAGGATCTGCTACAGGTCGATACCTCGAATATCTTGTTCATCTGCGGCGGCGCGTTTGACGGTCTGGAAGAGAACATTCGCAAGCGCATGGGCAAAGGCCGCATCGGCTTTAGCCAAGGCGAAAATGCGGAGGAGGTCGTCTCCATCGATCGTCGCAAGCGCCTTGGTCTCGCTCAAGTAGAACCGAAGGACTTGCTATCCTACGGGCTGATTCCGGAGTTCATCGGACGTCTGCCGATTATCACCACCCTCGAAGAGCTTGGTGAGGAAGACCTGGTGCGCGTCCTGATTGAGCCGAACAACGCTTTGATCAAGCAGTACCAGCAGCTTTTCCATCTCAGCAATGTCGTCCTACGCTTTACTGAGCAGGCGATGAAAGAGATCGCCAAAAAGGCGCTCGAGAAGAAGACCGGCGCTCGAGGACTACGCGCGATTATCGAAGATGCGATGCTCGAAACGATGTACGAGGTCCCGAGCCAGGAAGATGTCAAGGAGGTGGTTGTCTCCGAAAAAGTCATCACGCAAGGCGAACAGCCCCTCATCGTCTACGAGAATGCCGCGCAAAATGGCTAACGGAAACGGGCCTCTAACGAGGCCCTAAACCATCTCACACCTTTCTTCACTCTTTCCGCATAATACTCTCCTATAGGGTCCAGTGACGGAAGGGATGACGGGATGGCGGCCTCTGAGCAAGATCTTCTCAAAGAAATAACCTCTATTACTACGAAAGACACACGACGAAGCGTTTCCCTCCCGGAGACCGAAGCTTTGACAAAGCTCGCAGTCCCGGCAACGAATGCTTCTGCCTCTACTGCAGAGGATTCCTCACGAAGTGTTTCTCCCCACCAAGTCGGTGAAGTACTACCGCTGCGCAACGCACTGAGAGGAGCGCCGACCAAGGAGCTCCTCGAACGGCTGAGAAGCGGCACCCCGCGCGAAAAATTCCTTGCCGCAGAAGCGCTTGGAGCGAAAGGAACTGCAGCCGCTGAAGGAGCCGCTGCGCTACTTCTCGCTCTGCGGGACCCCTCCCGCAGCGTGCGCTATTTCGCAGCGCAGGCGCTCGGTAGCATCGGCGTCTCACCGGAAACAGCGCTCCCACGTCTCCTGCATCTCATCGCACATGAGCCGGATACGTCTCCCAGTAGTCCCGCTCACGCCGCCACCCGAGCTATCGCGAAACTTGCCCTTTCCTACCCCGATCAAGTGGTCCCGATGCTGGTCAGCGAGCTGGGCTGCGGGATCAAACGTGTGAGCGAAGCCGCCCGGCATGCACTCGTTCGATTCGGGCTGAAAAATCCGGTCGTTCTCGGTGACTACCTCACCGAACTTGATCGCCATGAGCAGAAAACAGTTCGTTACTTGGCTACAGCCATTCGGCAGGATCTTCAGCACATGAGCCGATAGGTCGCCCTGAGCGAGCCTTTGCAAAGCAGCTGCCTCAAAAAAGACCGGTTGCTACATGAAAACCATCTTCCAACTCTGTTATACTAACGGCGAGAAAGCGGTGTAGCACTCGGTTGCTTTGGTTTTTCCTGACGAACGGCGGTGAATGTCGTGCGACTGCGAAACGCTGAGGGATTCCCTTTCACCCTGAGCGTTTCGTAGTCGCGCGTGCGACATTCTGTTTTTGCCCTGAAGTGGGCGCTTCTCTCGTCAAGGAGGTTTACCATGACGACAACACTGACGGATCTTTCACTAGATGACCTCGATGTAGTGATCATGAAGAATCACTCCTCTCCCGACGGCGTGGTCTTCCGCAACGCCTGGATTGTTCGGAGTACAGACTTCGGACAACTACAAACAGCGATGGCCACCGTGGCAGCCGATGACGGCTATTCCGTGGTTGAGGAGAGGCTTCGCGCACTCGGTCTCGAAGCTCGGCGGAAGCTCAACGGCATCGCGGGGATGGGGTCACTGCCCGGCAACGACGAGGCGCTGCTTCAGATTGGTCAAGCTCGCGACTGGGCCAAAAGCCACGGGCGATTGATTCTGTGTGAAGGCACCCTATAAAGCAGGCGCCTTCACACCGTCAGTCGGTGCGTCTGGGAACGTTTCCCAGCGCACCGCTTTCTCTCTCTTTTCTTCTTTGTTTCTGCGCAATTGCGATGTCTCTCGCTTTCGACACCCTGCAGACTGCTCAACATCGCGTTCCCAGCACCCGATAGGCGCAGTGAAATCCCACACACCGTGTGGTAAACTCTGCTTCCGCTTCTTTCTTATCACTTCTTTCGAGTAACGGCTTACCGCTGTCGTCAATTGATACGTTCGCCTGTCAACTGACGGCAGCGGCAACGCTGGAACACCAGGTTGAAAAGGAGGTTGTTATGGAAGAAGCGATTCGTATCGCGTTGGAAGTTGGTTGCGGTAGCTCCTTGCAAAAAGTTCGTCGGTCGAAAAGATACAAAACGGTCAGACGTAGGATTGAAGACGCGGCTCGGCACTTTCCCGCTGATTCGGACTGCGGCGTCGCGTTTCGTGTCGGCAATCCTCGGATGGGCATTCTGTTGAACACCTTACCTGAACCGAAGGCGCTCGAGCAGGCGCGGTCACTTGTCCCGGCAGATCCGCCGGATCCGGATCTGCTCGCACTCACGACTTGCCTGGGCTCGCACTTGGTGCGCGCCGCAGGGCAATGCCTGCCGGATGAGATAACCGAGCTTGCTGCACGTTGGCAGAACAGCTCTGCGGACGAGCAGATTCAAATTGTATCCCAACTGTACTTTGCTCTCCGTTCCGATAGCCAGGAATCCTCCGGTTGTCTGACTGTGGAAAGAGTGCTTGAGAAAGCCGAACAAGAGCGCCGCCGCCGTTACGATCCTGATGTGCGGACACCGGTACTGCCCAGGCTCTACGGCAAGTGGGACTCGGCCGATAATCCCGCGAACTGTCAGGGCAAGACTCAGATGATTACGGCCTTCGGTCGCCTTGCGGGAACGCGAGTGTTGTCGGTAAGCCCGCTTACGCACAGCCGTAGCCAGCTCGATGAATCTCGTCGACACCTGCTCCATCGCGCGAGGAACGAACTTAGACGCCGTGACCTCGACACTGTCGATCCGCTCTTCGCTGAAAGTCTGCAGGCCGCTCATCTGGAAGGCGCAATCTCGGTCGAGAGCGGATTTCACGTCGGCGCCGCGCTCGAGCTTAAGGATAAGCGTTGGGTCATGCTCGATCCCCACGGGCTCGTCTGGGGCGTAGTTCCGGATGTGCTCGACCTTGGCGCGGTCTACAACATGCTGAAAAAGTATCGTCATGCGCTGCCGGGTCTTACAATGATTCGCGACGACGCGAATCACTCTACCCAGGTGATACAAGAGCGCTTGGCTCTGGCCGAAGACCTAATCAGTCGCTCGCACGCTTTCGAGGAGCAGCTCGACCAGGCGGAAGCGGACCTGCCAACCCTGATTCGACTCTTCGAAGCGTCAAACGACATCGACTTGCTTTGGGGCTGTTCGGACGGCGATCCGCAAGCACTGCAGGATCCCGCTCAGCGAAAGGTCATCGCTCACCTCTTAATTTTAGGACCGGATGAGGAGGGCTCGCTAATGCCGAACATCGGTCGCATCTTGGATCCGCTTGGCTACAGCAGATGCCGGAAGTCGATTCTCAGCTACTACTACGCGGCGGCACTGAATTTGGTACTCGATCAGCTAAACGAAGCGGGACAGATCATCCATCCGATCGCTGAGTATGCTCTCCCCGAATTTGATTTGGCCACGTCAGTGCTAAACGACCTCCATGAGTCTGCGGACGGCCGACCTCGAGACGAAGGCTTCTTTATCCGGAATGTCTTTCGGCAAATGACGTTCGCTCGAGCTCTGCATAACCCCCAACACGTGATTGCGGCATCCCAAGTGCTCTGTCGGTTGCCGTTTTTGCATGAGAACTTTGGTCTCTCATGTCCCAATTCCTTTTGACCATGAGGAGAAGTATCATGGCTGATTCCGATGCACTGTCGCCAGAAGCACAAAGACTATTAGAACTCGCCGGGGGCAGAGAAAAGCTAAGTCATGGGCAAGGCGACATTGCGGCAGCACTACAAGCTCACCCGGAGCTGGCGCCGTACATGAATGAGGTGATGCAGCATGTCGTCGAAGCTGCAACAGCCATTGCTCAAACGAGCAGTAGCAGCAAGTTCGGGCACTCTCTGCAGGTGCTAGTCGGGAAGATTCGCACCAAGAACCCGTAAGCAAGTTCTTGGTCGCGCTGTCGGGGAGGGCAACGCAACGGCAACAGTTCTAGACAGTTCCAGTCGTTGTCGCTGCCCTTCCTGCTATCTCATCCGCGCCGTGCCGCTTCAATCCGGGCGATATCAATCTTCTGCATCTCCATCATCGCCATAAACGCTCGATGCGCAGCCGCCGGGTCCGGATCAATTATCGCCTCGGTCAAGGCAACAGGAATTATTTGCCAGGAAACGCCCCACTTGTCCTTACACCAACCACAGGCACTCGCCTGTCCGCCGCTGTCGACAATCGCGTGCCAGTAGCGGTCGGTCTCGTCCTGATCGACGGTTGCAACCTGGAACGAAAACGCCTCGCTCTGCCTGAAAGCCGGTCCGCCGTTAAGACCGAGGCAGGGGATTCCCAACACCGTAAATGAAACAGTCAGCACGTCGCCCTTTTTCCCCGACGGATAATCAGCAGGCGCCCGAAATATCGCCCGAACAGACGATTCGGGAAAGGTTTGAGCATAAAACCGAGCGGCCTCTTCAGCTTCCCGATCATACCAAAGGCAAACAGTGTTCTTGGCCGGCTTGTCCATACTGATTTTCCTCAAGGTAGGTA
>JAGRAW010000160.1 GCA_020434415.1 Bdellovibrionales bacterium | reverse complement strand
TGGATCGGGAGGCGGATATCCTTGGCAAGACGTTGCGCTGGTTTGATTCCCGCTGACGACTGGAGCAGTGCTTCTGACAGTCCTTCAGTGGGAGCAGGGAAAATTAGCCAGACTTGCACTATGAATCGAGAATAGTCGACAGGGGAAGCACAGACCAGTCAATGTCTGCGTGCACCGTCGGGGGGAGAGAGAGGTACCCTGCCCACGGATGGATTGGAGGCAACTTCTGCCTGCCGACGATGGCTTCACCGTTCAACTCGTTGATCCATTGTTGCGCTACTGGATCGAATCGAATCAGGCCATCCACTTCGACCGGCTCAGTATGAACGGCACCACCCTCCCGATCGGGATAATCCCGAAGCCAGCGAACCGTCCCATAATACATTGACTCCGGAAACTGCCATTTGCATAGGCCGTCGACCGACTGAATCGAAACTTCCTGCGGGATAGCTATTGAGGAAATTCGACGATAGTCTATCCAGCTCTTCCCATCAAACCTGTACATCCTTGAATTGATGCAATCGGAAAAGTCCTGGGTGGAAAACCCGATGAATAGGCAGTCGTTCGTCTGGGGCGGTTCAGGAAGCTGAAGGACTGCTTCGCCGCGGCTGCTTACCCGGACTAACAGGTTACCAAGCCGCGGCGAAATAGTTTGATTTTTTCTCACGTCCCGAAAGAAAACTCCCATCCCGGCGATGAAATGCACCCGCAGCGTGCACACCGGTAGTCGGCGTTCTGTGTCGACAATAATAGTCGGATCGGCAAATCTAAGGTCGCTGAAATCAAGGCTGATTCCCGATCGAGCAACCCGAACGGTTCTGCCGGCGAAGGGCGTTCTGGTGTCAATCAAAGTCCGTAGAGTGGCCGGCTTTGTGAGGCTCTGAAGAACGAGGTGACAAGGCGATTCGGTGGCATCATCACTGATGACAATAACATCTTCTGTGGAACCACCGTCCGCGGTGCCGTTTATCGCCCATCGCTTCTCGCACGAGCCGGGCGGATGGTGCTTCTTAGGAGTCCAAAGGAGCCCTCCGGAAGAAACTATGTTATTCGCGCGGACCAAATCGCTTGGATAGTCGATATCTGTCCTCATAGCATCATCAAGGACACAGATGAAGCGAGGCGAGCCTAGGTAACGTCTGTCGCTATCCTCCCTCTTGATCCGCAAAAGCTCTTCGAAGTACTGTGCGGCACCGTTTGCGGTGATATCACGCCTCTGGACTGACGACGCAGTCGCGAGGCAGAACGCGTGATAGAGCAAGCCTCCGTGGTTACTCGTCACTTGCTGCCAGGCGTCCTCCACATTCGCGAACCAGAAACTGGGGTTCCAGTAGAACGGATAAACAGTGGACGCTGAAAAGTAGTCGTCTAAGACTGATGAAACAGTAGCGTCTATCAGTTCCGGCGTTCTGAAGGGCGAAGTGGGGAACAGCACGACATGACCATCAAACTCTTCTCCTCGTTCTTTGAGGGTAGTCAGGGTGTATTGGATCGCCTGACTGACACTGGAGTCATCCTCAGAGTACTCTGGCGGACGAAGGAACGGCACCTCTGCACCCCATTGCCGAGCAACCGCTGCGATCTCTTCGTCTTCAGTGGAGACGACAACCTTATCAACCCGAGAGGCCTGAAGTGCTGCTTGTATGCTCCAAGCAAGAAGCGGCACTTCATCAAGCAGCGCCAAATTCTTGCGCCTTATACCCTTCGATCCTCCTCGGGCGGGGATAATTGCTATGACCCTCTGAGGTTTTCTTGTATTCACGACTCTCCCCGTCGTTAATTGGGTCTTGCCATGTTCGCACTGCCAAGCATCGTTCAGACATCAAACATCGTTCAGACGGAAAGCGCATGGCCAGCGAAGCGAGTGAGCCGGGTCAGTCGAGCCAACGCTCCCGTTGGACCAGGCAGCGAAGCTCCGAGGAAACGGCAAGTCGCAGGCAGTAGTGCGCCTGTGAAATCGCCTGAACAGCTCGGAGTTGAGAGTCGATCGATATTCTGTCATGTCGAAGAAGGGAAACTGGAAGCCTCAAAATGTCACCAATTCTTCGATGCGCAATTTGTAGAGCGGAGAGTACCAGCGCCCTACGAGGTGCGAGGTTAGGATGATACCGTGTGAACATGTCGCATGCACCTTGATTTCGCATGCGTTTCCGGAAATAGCTCAAATTCATACGACCGCGCGGTATGTGGTGATAGACAATTGCATCGTGAACGTATGCTACCGGCGAATTCTCAGCCCGTAACTTATTCAGTAGCCCGCTTTCGCCGTCGCCTACCCACCTTTCCCCAAACGCCTCAGGGTTGAATCCACCGACGCGGAAGAGCGCGTCCCTGCGGACGAACATATTGGCACCGTAGAAAAGGGCATCAGGTCCGACTTGAGAAGCAAGCTCGAGATCCAGGAGGCTCAAAATGCCGAAATTGCGGCTGCTGCCGATGTAATCAAGTAGCCACTTCGGGGCGGGATCATCCCAGATAGGTCGGATGGGACCTCCCCCGGCGACGACTCTTGGATTTGAACCGATCATGTGAAGATACGCGTTAAGCCATTCCGGGCAGAACGTGGTGTCGTCATCGGCGTACGCTAGCCATGTTCCCTTGGCCACTCTTGCTCCGGTGTGGCGTGCATTGTGAATGCCAAGCGCAGGCTCTGAGATATAGCGAATCTGGTGGGTTGGATGCTGTTGAGCTATCGTTTGCACTACGTGGGCTGTTTCGGCATCACCGCCTGGAGCGTTATCCACTACGATTAGCTCGAAATTTTCGGCGGCGGTTGCCAACAGGACGAGACTGCGCAGGCAGCGTTCAAGCGACCTTCCTCGCTGTAGAGTAGGAATGATTACAGACGTCTTCAGCATTCAGCACCTACCGAAAAGGCAGAAGAAGGAAGGAGCCGCGCCTTCCGGATAAATCTATTGGCGTGCTGAAAAACTTATTCAGCAATCTGCTATCCTACCACGCCGCCTCTCGGCTAGTGGCGACTGCCATCTGCATTCTAGCTGAGCTTTGGATCAACCGCTGCTCGTCGCGCCGCCAGCCACATGTGCGACGACATCCGGTTTTCTCTGAGAAATCTCTGAAAAGAGTTCCCAAGATCGTGCCAATCGTCAATCAGCACTTTATGTAGAAACGGGTAGCGTGTCAGCACAAGCTCACCTCGGAGCACTTTCTGTCGTACGATGTCAGCATCCAATTCTCCGGGAGTCGTGCACTCCAACACTTCGTAGCCGCAGGTTCTCACGAGCTGGGGTAAGGACCAGGGATTGAAGAGGTTAATATGTTCAGCATCAAGACTGTCTGACGCGTCGCCAAGCGTCTGGATGTCGAAACCTTGATAGTTTGGACAAGTCAAAACCAATAATCCGCCGACATCCTGCAGAGTTGCGCACTGAAGAAGAAACTCCCGAGGTGAGAATAGGTGCTCCAAAACTTCGAAGGACACGATAACATCCGCGGCGCTGTCAAGCGTTATGTTCTCGATGACTGATTCAATCGTCTCAATGCCAAGGGACCGACAATGCGCTGCCAGCGCTGTCGCCGGCTCAATCGCAAGCACCCTTCTAAACTCTTTTCTCTTGCGCAGTTCGTCGCAAAAAATACCATGACCGGCGCCGACCTCAATAAGTAACTCACGCGGCACATCGAAACGTTGGCAGATCTCGAGCACGCGACGGATGCGAGGAATAAAGATTTTTTCCCGACGCACGGCGTCCGAGGAAGGAAAAATGAACTCGTTCCAAAACTTGTAAAGCTCCGATGTCGCATAAAACTCGGCTAACGTTGCCGCGGAAGCGCGTGGGCTCATGTAGACAGTTGCGCAGTTCAAGCAGCGCACAAAAGAGAATCCGAACTTCTCAAACTCATGCTCGCGGTGTTCGCCATCACACGCTGGGCAATCTACATCGACGAAGCCCGAAATTTTGGCACGTAGCCAATCCAAATCCTTCTGAAGGGCCCGCTCCTTGCCTTCGTTATATTCCGGCGGCCGAATTTCTGCGTCGGTTAAAGCCATGTTCAGCACTTGCTACTTTGCTATCGTGCCCAACCAGGCAGTCCGCAGACCTTTCCGTAAGCGACACTCTCTCCCCAGACCGTGTCCTTCACCCATTGGTTGTCTTCGATCCGCCAGACCCGCTGGTCACGGAATGTGTCTGCGATGCTATCAAACTCCGACTCGGTCATTCCTGTATACGCAAGCCATCTCTCCAGGTCGCTCGGCTTTACGTGGTCGTAGCGGCGCACCATCTCGATTCCTTCCTGTCTGGTCATTCTCCCGGCTCGAATTTCATATAATGCATGGTCTGTGCCCCTTCCGTATCCAAGCTTTATGAACTTTAGATAATCGTGCACACCATTCTCGTGCATGTCATCGAGATTAGAGATCGTGCGAAAGGTTCTTTCAAATGGTTGACGGGCTTCTTCCCACCCATACAGTGTCTTTGCAATATCTGCATGATGTACCCCGTCATACGGAAAGTAGTTACTGAGATAGATCCCACGAACGCCGACTGACAGTATTGCTTCGTCTGTGGGATAGACCATGAAGGACAGGTCTCTTTGCGTGAGCTTCTCGGAATCCTCAACGAAGTCGAACCAGTCGAATCCATGCAATGCGTGTTCGTACCTATCTTTCGCGGTGTATTCGAAGAAATCGTTATAAGAGAACATGCCGCCCATTTCGGTAAAGCCGTGATCGCCCCAGAAGACGAGCGGTACACGTTCCTTTACGGCCACCTGCATGGGGTAGGTGAAAATTCCAGCATGATTGTGCCAATTCATGTCGCCTGTGATCTTGAACCCGAGGCGATTCATTTTTACTAACGTATCCGTGGCGGGATGAAAGATGCAGTGGTCAAAGCGGAAAACGTCGCGCATTCTTTGCAAATTAGCTTCACCCTCCGGCAAGTAATTGTTGCCGTGATAGGTCACCATTAACCCTTTTAATCCGTATTGTTTGCAAACATGAGCTGCGAAGTAGCTATCCTTGCCGCCGCTCACCGGCAGAATGCAGTCGTAGTTAGATGTTCCTCGATACTCGTCGACAAGCTTTTCAAAAAGCGACTCTCGCCGTTGCCAGTCAATCGTCTGCTTCTGTCGTGCCGCAATACATCCACTACAAACGCCGTTTTGATCGAACGTCAGCGGTGTAGCCGCTACAGCGGGATAAACACAGAGGGAGCAATATCTCATAGTTACCGAACGTTGACTGTGGCCTCGATTAATCTGCGCTTTGCGAGGATGTAACTCATCTCTCTGAAGTGAAAGATATTTCCGGCCGCTGCTGCGGATACTCCGGTCTGTTCAAACAACTCTACGAAGTCGTCGTAGGAACCGGCGCCACCGCACGCAATCACTGGAATCGAGGTCTTGTCCATCACTAGCCTTATCAGATCCAAATCATATCCCGTGGCACGACCGTCTCGGTCTACGGAGTTTAGAAATATCTCTCCAGCTCCCTGATTCTCAATCTCCCGAATCCAGTCACCCGCCGACAAACCAGCACAGTCAACTTGTCGAGAGTAAATCTGTAGTCCTCCGTTGTCGCGCACGAAATCCATTGAGACCACGATGGCTTGGCTGCCAAATTGCGCGGCCGCCTCGCCGATAAAGTCCGGACGACGGAGAGCCTCGGAATTAATCGTAACTTTATCTGCACCACGAGATAAGCGCATCTGGATATCGTCGAGAGTCCTGATACCGCCGCCAACAGTCAGAGGCATGAAACACCGTTCTGCGACGGCATCTATCACCTCGAATATGCTACACGAAAAACCCTGTTGATCCGTGGAGAGCTTTCCCCGTGTTAGATGGTCTTCGGAGTCGGAAGATGAAATGTCGATGTAGATGAGTTCGTCGACATCCCAAGCGTTATAACGATCTACCTGTGCTACCGGATTGCCGAGGTTCTTGTATTCACAAAACGACTCGCTGCGTACGAGCCAGCCATTGCGCAAAAACAACACGGGGATTAATCGCCTTTTCAGCATGTTACCTTGATAAAGCGTTCTAGGATCTCCAAACCGCTTCGTTGACTCTTCTCAGGGTGAAATTGCATCCCGAAGACGTTGCCCCTTTCCACGCTCGCGACAATGTCAATTTCGTAAGAAGTCGTGCTGGTTACGAACGATGATACCGGAGTACAAAATGCGTAGCTATGAACAAAGTAAACTATCGGGTTCTGTGCATTGCTCGGAAGCAGTCGATTATCTCTCACCACGCTGATTTCATTCCAACCGACGTGAGGAAGGCGGCCGGTAACACCAAGCTCCCGAAGATGAGCGACGCGCCCGGGTAAGATACCCAAACCGGCAGTGCGCCCGCCTTCTGTTCCCTCATCGGCAAATAGCTGCATGCCGAGGCAAAGACCCAGAAGCGCCTTTCCTTTTGTCGCATGGGTAAGTAGCGGCTCTTCCAGTCCGCGCTTTCTCAACTGCTCCATGCCGGCTCGGAATGTCCCTACACCGGGGAGCACTAAATGTGAGACGCTTGCTACACCAGCTGAGTCGCTAACGATAGCCACCTCAGCTCCGAGTGACCGAAATGCGTTTCGAATCGACGAAAGATTATTGATAGCTAGGTCGATTATCCCGACTTTCATTGGCTCTCGCTTATGCTCGTCAGGCGCTTTGCTGCTTGCTTGGATTGGGTCAGACCTGCATTTCGAGCGATACGTGGCATAAGGGACAAAACTTCCGAGGAACTGTCCAGTAAGGACAACACATCGGACATGAGGAATAACTCATTCCTTGGATAGAGCCTTGCATAGACCGCGCGTGCGAAGTTGAGATCTTGTTCTGTGTCGATTGTCCAACGCATTGCGGAACAATCCTGGGATTGAGTGACGCTCAACAATAAAAAACGATCGGGCTGTTCCCAGATAAACGGTGTAACATGCTCACGTTGGTAATCAATTTTCGCTTCGCGAAAAGCTTGCTCCAGTACGTCGAACGAGAACACCTCAACATCAAGTCCCTCCGGATACGTTGGCTTGAGTGTGTTGGAGGCGTAATCACACGCTCCGTCTATGTATGCATCCACGATTCGGTCAATTATCTGCGGATCCTTAAATGGGTCGTCCGCAGTTATCCGAACAATGGTATCGAGTCGATGCTCAGCTGCCGCCTGATGATAGCGGGACAATACATCATGTTCGGAACCTCGCACTACTGATACGCCGTGCTGCTCCGCTATCGGTACTAGCAAATCGTCTAGCTTGTCCAGGGTGGTGGCGAGTACGAGCTTCGAGCATTTGGTGCTTGCACTAACGCGACGAAATACGTGGGCGAGCAATGGCAAACCTTCGATATCTGCGAGCACTTTGCAAGGCAGGCGAGTAGACGCCATACGAGCTTGCACGACAATGCCGATGTTCATAGATACCTTTCCCGAGCAGCGATCAGACCTTCAGTAAGAGCATCGCCGAGATCCGGTCCGTCTTTCCAGTTGTCGCATGTGCGGCAAATCGGGAGATTGTCCGTACGATTGTCTCGGAGAGCATGAAGATATTCTTGATACTTCCGGCTGTTGTAAACTTCCTTAATTGAAGTGTCTGCGACATTGCCCATGATGTCTTTACCGTTGTAATCACGATGGCAGAGAGCAACTACCCCGTCGGTATTCACTGCGGTCGAGTAAAACGGAAACTCGCATGCATAGCGTGCCAGGTCCTCTGTTCGATTCAGCTCAAGCCCACCGGCGAAGTTGTGAATCTGCTGGCACTGCACTTCATCGGCAACAGGCTCCCAACGCTTCTTGAAGAGAGCGAACTCCTCTCTGTTCTCTTCTGTTCCAATCATTTTTACCCGCATATACGGAAACTGCAGATTCTTCTGGTCTCTTCGTTCATAGAATTTTTCGACATTTCGGACTACGGTCTCCAGCTTGTCTCTTCCCTTGGTGCGGCGGTATCGAGCACTATCGAACGCATCGATGCTGAAAGTGATGTCGTCTACGCCGCTGTCCAGAATCTTGTCGATTAACTCATCATCTTCGAACACAGCATTCGTATTGAAGTGGATTACCTCGGCAGCGTTTTTCGTCTTGGCGTACGTAAGCATGTCACAGAATCGAGGGTGCAGTGTCGGCTCTCCGTCTTTGTGCATGTTCAAGACCAGTAAGGGCCCCTCAGACGCGCACTCGTCAATTATTTTAACATACAGCGCCCAGTCCATCATGCCGACGGCACGCATCTTTTCCCCTCGTGAGGTTCCATTGTGTGGAGGACAGAAGAAGCAACGAAGATTGCAGGAAAATGCAGTCTCAATGTTAAGCATTAGCGGAAAATCCTGCTGACGTTCCGCCAACAGTTCCGGCTTCATAAACGAGTAGGAGCCCGGAATGAAGTAATCGAGCATCGGATTCTTTGGTCTCATATCCCACACTTACGTTCGATATCTTAGCAATCGACCTGGATTACCCACCATTATCGCGTCCGCGGGGGCATCTTTGGTAAGAATCGTGCCCGCCCCGAGCACTACACCACGGCCCGTAGTCACTCCCTTGGAAATAAACACGTGACCGCCGATCCAATTGTCGTCTCCAATCACGATTGGAGCGCCGACAAAACCTTGTGAGCAAATAGGCTGACCTGCAGCAAAAGCATGGTCTGACGAATTGACGTAGACAAACGCTGCGAACCAACACTGCGCACCAATAAATACTCCGTGGCCCGCGTTAATTATACAGTAACTGCCAAGCTGGGTATTG